>CAZCDB010000016.1:19503-25785 GCA_964497635.1 uncultured Planctomycetia bacterium
GCAACTTCTGTAAAAGGCAATCCCGAGTGCGCGGTGCTTCATGCGGGTGGGGCGGTGAACTCAGAAGAAATGTTGGGAAGTAACGGTGGCCTCCAGAATGTTTTTGTCTATGTCAAAGAAGGCTTGGAAGGGGCTGTGTTTGAAACACCTAAAACACCGGTTATCATTAGTAATAAAAAGTGTGTTTATGTTCCTCACGTCGTGGGCGCCCAGATTGATCAAGAGGTCCGGTTTTTAAACGAAGATGCAACTCTTCATAACATTCACGCCTATCCCAAAACTAACAAAGCCTTCAACCTTGGTTTGCCCTTGGTGGGAATGAAGCAGACCAAAAAATTTGTCAGCGAAGAAGTCATGATTCCCTTAAAGTGTGATGTGCACCCGTGGATGCTTGGCTACATCGGTGTTCTTTCGCACCCTTATTTTCAGGTGACGGACAGCGAGGGAAATTTTGAAATCAAGGATCTGCCTGTGGGCGAGTACCTTCTTGAGGCTTGGCATGAAAAGCTGGGGACTCAGTCCTTAAAAATTAAGATTGAGCCTAAGATGGCTATCTCAGCAGAGCTAAAATACAGCTGATTGAGGAAATAAAATAAGCCCCTCGCCCATGAAGCGAGGGGCTTATTTGCTTTAAAGCTTAAAAGTTAGCCCCTGCCTTGAGAGCTACTTTTTCGACCAGATGCCACACCAAGGCTACGCTGATAGCAACCACCACTAGCACAATCACCCAGTTGAATGCGGGCAAGTGGCTGGCAGCTCCCATGCAAAATAGCATCGGCACTGAAAGGTAGGTGTTCAGGCGTGATGCCAGAAAAGCTTTGCGTACGACCCCTGCCATTTCGGCCGGGGACTCCCCATTTTTGATCCAAGTAATGATTTTTTTCTGAGAAGGCCAGATAATAAACCACACATTGAACCACATGATGGATGCCAAGGTGGCGCCGAGGCTAATCCACTGACCCCAAGTTGAGGTAAAAAGACCGCCGGGACCATCAAAGCCAGCACCGTTTAAGTGTAGCTTGGCGCCCACGTAGAGCCAGCCGGTGACAAAGGTAATCATGGCTGCCCAACGAAACCACCAAAGCGCGCGGGGCATGAGTTGTGGGACGACTTTTTTCTTGGTGTCCGCGTCCATGGTTTTTCCAAAGGGCACGTTCACAAAATTGAAGAAATAAAGAAGTCCGATCCAGGTAATCCCAAAAATAAAATGAAACCATCTTAACGTAAAAAGAAATATTGTGATCCCATCCAGTGAGGCTGAAACGTCAGGCATGTTTTCTCCTATATTTTTAACCAACGAGTAAGATTCTATCATAAAATGAGGGAATGATAAAAATCAAAGTCACCGATTTTAATTTAGAAGCCACGATGGATTCGGGCCAGGTATTTGGCTTTACCAAAAACGGGGATGGTTCTTATCAGGGGGTGCTTGCAGGTCAGCAAGTTCATTTTTCTCAAAAGAAAAATTGGCTTGAGGTGACGCCAGATATCTCCCAGGACATTGTTTCCCTCTATTTTGATCTCCATCGGGATTTAAGGCCCCTGTATGATCTTATGGAAAAGGATGAAAAGCTAAAAAGTCTCCCCGAAAGGTTGAGGGGTTTGCGTCTTATCCGGCAAGATCCGTGGCAGGGGCTAGCCTGTTTTATTCTTTCTTCCAATAACAACATCAAACGGATTCAGGGGATATGGAAAAATTTACTTCAGTATTACCAAAAAAGGCGAAAAAACGGGCCAATGGGTTTTCCCTCTGCCGGGGAAGTGGCTTCAAGTCATGAAGGTGTCTTGCGAGAACTTGGCTTGGGATATCGCGCTCCTTTTCTTTGGGCGAGCGCGCGGTTTATTGCCTCAAATCCGGGGTATCTTCAGGTGATTGAAGAAGCCTCTTATTCGGAGGCCTTAGAGCGAGTGATTGCATTTCCGGGCATAGGGCCCAAGGTGGCCGACTGCGTCCTTTTATACGCTTTTCAAAAATATGAAGCTTTCCCTGTGGATGTTTGGATTTTACGGGCGATGAGAAAGCTTTATTTTAACGACCGTAAAATTTCAGAAAAACGTGTTCACCAGTTTGCTCAAAAGCGATGGGGAAGCAACGCCGGATATATCCAGCAGTATATTTTTCATGCTGTACGAACAGGAGGGTTTTTTACGACTTGAAACCCTCACTTTATCGAAAGATAGTATAAAAAAAGGAGGAGGGGGGATTGTTTATTAGCAATTGGTAGTATATACTAAAAATGTATAGTATTTATTAATATTTTTTAAAAGTAGTGAGAGGTGTATCATGAAATGTAGAAGAAGGCTACCAAGAGGCCAGGTGAAAAATTTTGCTATAAGCCTTCTCCTTTTGTCTTTAAGTTTAAACCCTAACCTTTTGCACACCGTATACGCCGAAGATGTCAACATTTCTACCTATTACCCCTCGCCCTATGGAGCCTATAAAAAGCTCCAAATAGAAGATGCAGGTGGACCTATTGGCACTTTCACCGGAGGAGTCACCCAGGCAGGCTTACAAATCATCTCAACCTATATCCCAGGAAATTATACCCCCGGTGTTTTCTGGACCACTTCTGACGACAACCCCACAAGACCCAAAGCCGGGATCTGGATGCTTCAGGAAGATGATGCTCTCACCGGAAGCAAGCTCTTTTTTGGCACCTCCAACACCTATAATGCAGGGATTACAAACACGGGGATGGTGTTGGATCACGAGGGGAACCTGGGGATAGGCACCACCACTCCTTCTCAAAGACTTCATGTCACTGCCGAGGACGCCGCAACCACCACCGTCACCGATGTTCTTAAAATAAACCACTCCTCCTCGGATGTACCTGCCAACAACTTTGGTACAGGCCTTCTTTTCTCTGGATCCTCAGCCACCGTCAACAATCGTAATATGGCTCGTATTCAGTCGACTTGGACCAATGCTACTGACGCCGCAAGAACCTCTTCTCTTCAGTTTCAAACAGAAGACAATGCGGCCGCCAATCTAACGACACATATGACGTTGAGCAGTTCCGGTCTTGATGTGTCCGCGGATGGAGGATCCATTCTTGTCCCTCGAAAGACTACGTCCGGAGATCCAACCGGAACCAATGGAATGATTTACTATAATTCGACAACCAACAGGTTTCGTATTTATCAAAACGGTGCTTGGACCAATATGGGGGGTGGCTCAACGATACAACTGGCTCAAGGCTACAGGCATGACGATTCATCGCCGGCTACAACGCCTCCTCGGCCAATCATTGTTATTTCTGCCCCTGCCGGCAGCACGCCTTTTGTAGCGTTGAACAACGTAGCTCCCCCAGCTCCCTCAGCATACGTTGCTGGAACCACATGGGATGGTATTAAATGTAATGAGGCTGAGGGGTGGGTGATCACAGGAGCTTGGTTGGTGGAGGGTGGCGGAGACAACGACCTTGCTAGCGTCCCCAACGGTGTTGTCAGCAATGATATGGATGGAGCCTCAGGCTGCGAAATCAGCATTTCCTGCATGCGAGTCATTTAGTATTTATTCAGAAAAAAAACCTGCCGGTTGAAATTTTATAAAATAAGACAAAAGACAAAATAACGGAATAGACCACTGTGCCATACTCAACCCGGAGAGACTTCTGCTCTCTGAAGAGAATGAAGAATGTAAAGGGAATGAGATAGTAGCGAGGATCGATGAGCCAGGAAGGTAGAAGAAAGAGCGCGCTAAAGGGATAGACCCAAATCATAAAGGGATGCCTCAAGCAGGTGACCCACAGAGACAGCGCTGAATAGACCATGGGAATAAACGCCAAGGCTTTAGCCCAGGGTGTAGACATCAAAAAAGCAAGGATTTGATTTCGCAAAAAATAGTCTCTTTCCGAAGAGTTGTAAGCGTGGGTGCTTTGAAAAGAGCCCATATAAAAAAGAAATGCGATTAGTAGTAAGGGGATAATTTTTTTGTTCAGCAAGATTTTTTGGCAGACAAGCTTAAAATTTGAGAGGTTGAAGGGAAGAAAGAGAAAGAAAAAGATAAAAAGAGAAAAGTAGATATTCCCCAGATGAAACGAAAAAGCCGGATGTTGCTTTTTGTCCCCAATGGCGATTGAGCCTTGATTTAGAATGATAAAGAGTGCAAATAAAGAAAAGCCGACCAAAAACCCCCAATTTTTTAGCAGATGCTGTTTTACGCGATCCCACGAAAAGTGGGTGCCGTTTTCCTCCACATAAAGGCAAAGGAAAAAGAAAAGATACCAGACGATGTTATTTTGGCGGATTAAGACCGAAAGAAAGCCAAAGAAAGCTGCAGCCCATCGCCATCGCTTGAATGTGGCCCAAAGCGCTAGAAGAATAAATGACATTGAAGTCATGTCGGTGTAGACCAGGAAAAAAAGTGGAAAGGCCGTGGGAAAAAAGCTGTATTGGAGTGTTTTGGTCAAGGCGTGAGTGGGTGCTACTTGCATCGACAGCTGGTAAAAGAAAATAATAGAGAGTATCGAGAGAGCCATGGAGTACAGTCGCAGGGACTGAATGGAATCATTATTAAAAATTTTTGCACAAGCCGCTAGGGTGAAGCCGTAAGTGGGGAGTGTCGATGTTTGCCCCACTTCTCGAAGATTGGAAAATATCAGATTTTTTTTGAGAAGGTATTGAATTTGGTTGTTATAGGATTTTTCATCAAAAATAAATCGACGGTTTTTAAGCAGTGAGTGGCCGGTTACAAGTGTTAAACAAAGCAGAATAAAAACAATGAGTTTTTTTGTCTGATGGCTCATAAAATAATTGTAGCAGAGCTTGTGTTATAATGGCACGCATTGTTTCCTAAAAAATTTAATCAATGGAGAGATCAAGAGATGAACGAGATGGAAGCCCAGGTCCAGTCAGTCTACACTAAGTTTAAACCCGCCGTAGAGGCGATTCGTAAAAAATTGGGGCGACCCGTAACCCTCGCCGAAAAGATCTTAGCGGCGCATGCGGCCGATCTATCTTCGCAGGAATTTAAGCGAGGCGAAAGTTATCTTGTTTTAAGACCGGACCGGGTGGCGATGCAGGACGCGACAGCGCAGATGGCCATTCTGCAATTCATGCAAGCGGGACGCGATACGGTGGCGGTGCCCTCAACGATTCACTGCGATCATTTGATTTTGGCACGCTCAGGCGCAGCTGAAGACATGAAAAATGCGTTGGACACTAATCGCGAAGTTTATGATTTTCTAAAGTCTGCCGGTGCGCGCTACGGGATGGGTTTTTGGAAGCCAGGTGCTGGAATTATTCATCAAGTTGTCTTGGAAAACTATGCGTTTCCGGGTGCTTTGATTATTGGCACCGATTCTCACACGCCCAATGGTGGTGGTCTTGGGATGCTCGCCATAGGTGTCGGTGGAGCCGATGCAGCGGATGTGATGGCGGGACTGACTTGGGAAGTAAAGTGTCCTAAGTTGATCGGTGTGAAGTTGACCGGGTCTCTTAATGGCTGGGCTTCCGCTAAAGATGTGATTTTAAAACTTTGTGGAATTTTGACGGTGAAGGGCGGCACGGACAAAATCGTCGAATATTTCGGTCCCGGAACAAAATCGCTCAGTTGCACCGGCAAGGGCACGATCACCAACATGGGCGCCGAGCTGGGTGCCACGACGTCTGTGTTTCCTTATGATGAGCGGATGGCGGATTATCTTCGAGCGACCAAGCGTGAGGGTGTGGCCAAGCTTGCGGATGCGTCCAAAGAATTTTTAGTGGCGGATCCTGAAGTTGAAAAAGATCCCAAAAAGTATTTTGATGAAGTGATTGAGATCGATCTTTCGACGCTGGAACCCCACATTGTTGGGCCGCACACACCAGATTTAGCAAGGCCTGTGTCGCAATTTGCTAAGGAAGTCAAAGAAAAAGGGTATCCGGTGGTCGTCAAGGCGGCACTGATCGGTAGTTGCACCAACTCCTCCTACGAGGACATTGGTCGCGCGGCGCATGTGGCGACCCAAGCCAAAAAAGCAGGGCTTAAATCCGCTAGCTTCTTTTTGATTTCCCCAGGCTCAGACCAGATTCAGAATACGATTCGTCGTGACGGGCAGCTCCAAGCCCTCGAGAGTATCGGTGGTACCGTGCTTGCCAACGCTTGCGGCCCTTGTATCGGCCAGTGGAAGCGTGAAGATATCCAAAAGGGGGAGTCCAATTCGATTGTCAGTTCCTTCAACCGTAATTTTCCCGCACGCAATGACGGAAACGCCGAAACCCTTTCTTTTATCGGTTCTCCGGAGCTTGTCACGGCTTATGCGATTGCCGGACGCCTGGATTTTAATCCGCTAAAAGATA
>CAZCDB010000017.1:0-16016 GCA_964497635.1 uncultured Planctomycetia bacterium
AAGGCCTTTGTTAACATACTGCGGATAATTGAGTGAAATTTTGATCAGAAAATTTTTTCTTCCCACACTTGCAATCTTATGGACTCTGACGCTTTCGGGCTGTTCGGCCGAGAGCTCTAAAGAGTCATCTCAAGCTTCTTCCACAATCACGGTTTGGCATTGGATGTCTGATCGTGATGATGCTTTTCGTGAGTTGGCCAAGCGTTACGAAAGCCAGGCTCAGGTCCGTGTTAAATTTGAGCTCTTTGCTCCTTCCGAGGCGTATGCACAAAGAGTGAAAGCCTCTGCTCAGACGGGAACGCTTCCTGATATCTATGGAATCTTGGGGGAGAAGAGAGATTTTGCAAGCTTCATCCGTTCAGGCTATGTTGAAAATCTTTCCGAGCCCATGAATGCCAAGACAGGCAACGATGTCAGCTCTTGGAAAGATACTCTTTTTGAAAAAGCGCTTGCCGTTAATGAGTTTGCCGAAGGCAATGAGTTTAATATCTCTGCGGGTATTTACGGGGCACCCTTGGATGCCACCACGATCCAGATGGTGTACAACAAAAAAATTTATGCCAAGGCAGGGCTTGATCCCAATGCGCCCCCAAAAACTTGGGACGAATTTGTGGCGCATAATCGTATTTTGAAGCAGAAGGGATTGCCTGGGTTTGTTTCTGGTTTTGGTGAGATATGGATGATCGATGCGCTCACTTCCAACTGGGCCATGAATCAAATGGGGGAGCGGAAAGTATTTGAAACTTATGAGGGGAAGGTTTCTTACACGGACCCTGACTGGATTAAAGTCCTCTCTCTATATAAGCAGATGGCTGATGAAAAAATTCTTGTGGATGGCGGCGTCACCATGGTCAATAAAACCGCCGAGCAGACTTTTGCCAATGAGCGGGCCACTTACGCTTTTAACGGTTCTTGGTGTGTCAATGTTTACAAGGGAATGAATCCGGGTCTGGAATACGCACCGATGACACCCCCGACTGTTTCCGAGGCTTTTCCGATGAAGATTTGGGGAGGGGCAGGAAGCTCTTTTGTCATCAATCATGGATCGGCTCGCCGAGCACAGGCAATTCAGTTTCTCCGCTGGTTGACCGAGCAAGAACAGCAATCTTACTTGTCTCAAGCCACAGAAAACCTACCTTCCGCCAAGTCTAGCTTGAAGCATATCTCGCCTGTTTTGGCGGAGTTTGCTGATGACATGGAAAATGCGACTCACCCCAATCTTTATCCTGTTCATGAAATACCTGAAGTCAGCGAGGCTTTGAACAAGGGGATTCAGTCTATTTTAATCGGGGAAAAAACTCCCGAGCAGGTGGCCCGGGAAGTACAAAAGACTAAAGAAAAAGAGATGGCCAAAAGAGCCTAAGGCCTAATGACCTTTCAAAAAATCCGTACGATTTTAGGTCCCTACATTTTTATCGCCCCTGCCTTTCTTCTTTTTCTCACATTTTCCGCGTATCCATTTTTCAAAGTATTCGAGCTTTCTGCCACTTCTTGGGATGGTATCTCTCCTTCAGCGCCTTTTGTTGGCCTAGCCAATTTTAAAGATCTTCTTTCGGACAACCCTGTTTTTTGGCTCTCCATGAAAAATGCTTTTTATGTGACCTTTTTAGCGCTAACAATACAAAATTTTATGGCGCTGCTACTAGCCTTCCTTTGCGATCGTGATATTAAAGGAGGCAATATTTACCGAGTTATTTTTTATTTGCCGCCGGTGCTTTCCGGGATTGTTGTGGGTCTGATTTGGAACTGGATCTACGATGGTAACTATGGGCTTTTGAATCATTTTCTTGAGTTTATTGGCTTGGGAAATCTTTCACGAGCCTGGCTCTCGGACTCCAAAACAGCACTGATCGCGGTATCGGTGATCCATATGTGGAAGGGATTCGGTTGGGGTTTTGTGATTCTTTTGGCAGGGCTTCAGAGCATCCCGCGTGAGCTTTATGAGGCTGCCCGCGTGGACGGTGCCAACACCTGGATTGTTTTTAAAAGAATTACAGTGCCTCTCATGATCCCTGTTTTTATTCTTGTATCAATCTTGACGATTTTGGGAACGATGCAGATTTTTGACATTATCATTGCGACGACAGGCGGAGGTCCTGGCTATCACACGGAGGTGCCGATCACCCGAATTGTTGCCATGATGATCGGGTCGTCTAAGTTTGGTTATGCCTGCGCGATGGGGGTTGTTTTTGGGTTGATTCTTTTAGCTATTTCCATGGTGCAAATTCGCGCTTCCAAGCTCATGAGGCAGGTATAATCGTGGCGGATCTGATGGGGGTTAACTATGAGAAGGTCAAAAAAAGAACCCTCAGTTTTTTTATCCACTCTTTTTTAATTCTGGTTTCGTTGGGCTGTCTTTTTCCTCTTTGGTGGGCTTTTGCCTCCAGTCTTAAAACCCAGCAGACGGTTTTTAATGACTTAAGTTTTTTCCCCAAAAATCCCCACTGGGAAAATTACTATGTGGCGTGGACAAAGGCGGATTTTAGCACCTACTTTCTCAATAGCTTGATCTACACCGTGGTAGTGGTCATTGGAGTTTTGTTGATTGCCTCCATGGCTGCCTATGCTTTTTCAAGACTTCGTTTTTTTGGGAAGAACGTTTTATTTCTTATTTTAATTTCTACCATGATGATTCCCATCCCGGGTTCTTTTATCGCGCTCTATGTTTTGCTGAATAAACTTCACTTGGTGGATACGCGTTTGGGGTATATTTTGCCGCAGATCAATGGGGGACTGGCGCTGGGGATTTTTTTGCTCAAAACTTTTTTTGATGATCTTCCAAAAGAGTTAGAAGATTCGGCCGCAATCGATGGTTGTGGGCGTTTTCGTATCTATTGGCATATCGCTTTGCCCTTGGCTCGACCCGCACTGGCGGTGCTGGCGATTTTTAACATCTTGGCCGTCTGGAATGAGTACCTTTTGGCGATGTTGGTCCTATCTTCCAAAGAGCTCATGCCTCTTCAGAGAGGTTTGATGGTTTTTCAAGGAGCGCATATCACTGAATACCCGCTTTTAATGGCCGGAATTGTGATCACAGTGCTGCCTGTTTTAATTGTTTACCTTTTACTCCAAAAGCATATAATTAAAGGTATCACAGCTGGAGCAGTCAAAGGATAATTCCCATATGCGAAAGTCAACCGCTATTCTTTTGTTCGCTTTATTCATGCTTTTACTGCCAGCCATTTTTTCTCCCGCATTCGCGATGACAGAGACCCCTACTTCAGGTACCAAGGTCATGAATTCTCATGGAGAGCAAATGGAGGTAGAGTTTAAGCTTTTTGATCCAGGAACCGAAACCATTGTGGACTATGCAAAATACGGAACTTTTGAGGGGCTTGGGACGGAGAAGTATAGCTATAAATTGACCAATCGAAAAGGGTTGGCCGCAGCTGTGGGGGAGGGTGTTTACCCCAACGTCTCTGTCTACAAAGACCCTTTTTATAAAACAATTGTGACCAAGGGGAAGCTCAGGGGAAGCCCTTGGGACTATGTGAATGGAGACGATCAGCAGCTAGCCTTCTATAAGTGGGCGACTTCTAGCGATACGCCGGCCGTCCAGCAATTTTATACAGCTTTAGCACTAGAGAAGTTGGGCCAAACAACCCAGGCGATCAAAGCTTATCATGCGATTCTTGTCCATTTTCCCAAGCAGGTGGGTTGGACGTTTTGGCACACCCCGCTCTATATGAGCCGCTTAGCTCTCGACCGGATTGATTACCTCACACGCAAACATCCAGATCTTGGAATCAAGCTGGAGGGTGCAGAAGTGAAGGTGATTAATGGGTTTAATTTGACCACCAACGATGATCGCTTTGTGGTGAATCCAGGAAAGTGGGTCAAGGTTTCTCCGTCGGATTTAAAGCCAAAGCGTACTGAGCTGACCAAGTTAAAAATAGTGAAAGTGGTTGGGACTGGTCGTTCGCAGTTGGTGCAATTTGAAAACAAGCATTGGCAGATGCGGGTGGATGGAAAACCTTTTATGGTTAAAGGGATCGCTTATGCGCCATCGCCCATTGGGCGCTCTCCCAACGACGGTAATTTTGATCCCAACAATGATTGGATGAATGCCGATTTGAACAAAAATGGAAAAGCGGACGGGCCTTACGATGCCTGGGTGGATAAAAATAAAAACAATCGCCAGGACCCCGACGAAAAAGCCGTCGGTGACTTTCAACTCATGAAAGAGATGGGGGTCAACACGATCCGCCTTTATCATCATGCGAGCAACAAAGAGATATTGCGACAACTTTATAAGGACTATGGAATCAACGTGATTATGGGGGACATGCTTGGGATGTACGCCGCCGGTTCAGGCGCGGGTTGGTATGAGGGAACGGACTATACCAATGAAAAGCATAAAGAAAATATGAGAAATAGTGTCCGAAAAATGGTGGAGGAGTATAAAGACGAGCCTTATGTTTTAATGTGGATGCTTGGCAACGAATCCAATTACGGAGAGGTGGGGGATCCGGATCCTAAGTCCAACAAAGCCGGGCTTGGAAGCCGCGCCAAGAGTCAGCCGGATGCGCATTATCAATTTGTCAATGAAGTGGCGGGCATGATAAAATCCATCGATCCAAATCGGCCTGTCGGTTTTTCCAATGGAGAAGTCATTACCATTGATGTGTTGAGCAAGAATTCAAGCAACATCGATGTGTTTGGGGCCAACGTTTATCGTGGCGCTTTTGGTTTTGGGAAAAGTTTTTGGGCGGATGCGCACGAGTGGATGGATAAGCCGGTGGTTTTTACAGAGTATGGTTGTCCCGCTTACGCCAATGGCAAGAGTCAGGACTTCGCCGAAGAAAAACAGATGGAATATCATCGCGGCAACTGGGAAGATATCCTCTACAATTCGGCTGGCTCCGGGCAGGGGAATGCGATCGGTGGTTTTATTTTTGAATATGTCGATGAATGGTGGAAATCAGGCTTGCCACCCAAATTTAGTCCTTTTGAGCATGAAACCATTGGAGATTTTTCAGCCGCTTTTCCGGATGGCTGGATGCATGAAGAGTGGTTGGGGGTTGCAAGCCAAGGGGATGGGAGCCAATCTCCTTATTTAAGACAACTTCGTAAGGTATACTTCTACTACAAGGAGACTTGGAACAAGAAATGACCCAGAAAAAAAATCTGATTTTTTTGTTGGCTCTTATATGTACCACCCAGTTTTTTGGTTGTTCTTCGCAGTCAAATACCACTCAAGAGGCGACAAGTCCTGTTGCTGCAGAGGGTAAGCCTTCTGCAGAAACTGCTGCGAGTGATCTTTCGCAGACAGCTGCAATAACTCAGAGCCAAGAGGTGGGCGTGGGTCAGGGGAAAATGTTTTATGTGTATTCGGATGCAAGCTCTCCGGACAATCATTTCTCACCTTCCGGATGGATGGGGGATTATGGGGATCTAAAAATCAATGATAAGTTTATGGACAACCCTCATGGCGGATCAACCTCGATTCAAATTCAATATTCTAACAAAGCTTCTCAAGGGGCTCGTTGGGCGGGTATTTATTGGCAGAATCCCCCTAACAACTGGGGAACTCGACCGGGCGGTTTTAACCTGACAGGTGCAACCAAACTTACTTTCTGGATTCGTGGAGACAAGGGTGGTGAGCGGGTTGAAGAGATTAAAGTGGGTGGTATTGGGGGAGATTATGCGGATACGGATACAGCAGGAATCGGCCCTGTCGAATTAACAACGGAGTGGAAGCAGTACACGATTGATTTGACCGGGCGAAATCTCTCATCAATCAGTGGTGGATTTTGTTGGGCAGCCAATCTGGATGGAAATCCTGACGGTTTTACTTTTTATTTGGATGATATACGATATGAGTAATCTAAAAACAGGAGGATGTATGAAAGCGAAGATGATGATGCTGACGCTTGCCGCGTTGGTGGGCTTTGGTGCGATCGCCAATGCCGAAGGAGCTTTTAAAACTTTCCCGATTTATACCGATGCTAAGTCACCGGATAATCACTATGTCCCTTCAGGCTGGATGGGGGATTATGGGGATATCAAGATGAATGATAAGCATATGGTCAACCCTCACTCTGGAAGCACCTCGGTTCAGATTGTTTACAGCAATAAAGCAACTCAAGGCGCTCGTTGGTCTGGGATTTATTGGCAGAACCCCCCAAACAATTGGGGAAGCCGTCCCGGCGGGTATGATTTGACAGGGGCCACCAAGCTCACTTTCTGGGCTCGCGGTGAAAAGGGTGGAGAAAGAATTGAAGAATTCAAGACCGGTGGAATTACCGGGGAATATGCGGATTCTGATGTTGCAGGAATTGGTCCCGTTGTTTTGACCACTGAGTGGCAACAGTTCACGATTGATCTGGCAGGAAAAGATCTTTCCTCCATCAGCGGTGGATTTTGCTGGGCAACCAACCTGGATGTGAATCCAGAGGGTGCCACATTTTATCTTGATGATATTCGGTTTGAATAAAGAATAGGCGTTAGGCGTTAGGAGGTAGGCGTTAGGTGTGTCTATCTCCTAACGCCTGTCTCCTACCTCCTATCAAAAAAGGAACTCTCTTGAAACAAGCACTCAAAGCGCTTTTTTTAGTTTTGGCGCTACTCATCCTTTTCTTTTTTGCGTTCTCTGGCTGGAAATATTTCAATTCGACGCGCATTCCCGAAATTAAGATCACCAAAAGTGAGACAGCAGGCCATCAGCTTTTGATCAATCAGAAGCCTTTTCTGATTCGAGGAGTGTGTTATTCGCCGATGCCTATCGGCAAAGACTATGAGTATAATTTCTGGGGAGATTCCAATAAACCGTGGCTTGTGGATGGGAAAATGTTTCAAGAGATGGGGGGTAATACCCTGCGTTTTTATCGTCTGGGTAAAAATCCTAAAGAAGTTCGGCAGGTTTTTGACGATCTGCACTATCGCAATGGAATGTATTTTTTAGTGGGAAATTATTTAGGTTTTTGGAATTGGCCACCTCCCAATTATTCCAATCCTGAATTTTGTGAAAAAATAAAAGCAGAAGTTCTTGAAATGGTCCAGCTTTACAAGAACCACCCGGGGGTTCTGATGTGGGTGCTGGGGAATGAAAATAATTATAGTTTTGATCTGAATGTCCAACGTTGGTCTAACGATGAGATTGATGCTTTGCCGGATCCAGAAGCCCAGCGTCGCGCCAAGGCCAAAATTTATTACACCTTTGTCAATGACCTGGCCAAAGAGATTAAAAAAATCGATCCCAAACATCCGGTGGCGATGGGGGTGGGGGAAGTGGCAAGTTTGGACTTGGCGCAGCCGGTGTGCCCTGATATCGATGTTTTGGCTATGATTGCTTATCGCGGACCAGGGTTTGGCAACCTTTTTCGGCAGATTAAGCAAAAATTTGATATCCCGGTGGTGTTAACCGAGTGGGGAGCAGATAGCTACAACGCTTCCACTCAAGAGCCGGATGAAGAGAATCAAGCCCAATTTCTCAAGCTTCAGTGGCAGGACATTGAAAGAAATACCAATCCCAAAAAAGGGGTTGGAAACTGTCTTGGGGGAGCTCTTTTTGAATGGTTGGATGAGTGGTGGAAAGGGAATGAGAATCTTCCTCATACCTGGTCTGTGCATGATACTGCCGGGCACTGGCGTAATCCCTCCTACTATTACGATGCTTACGGGGTAGAGCCAATGAATATGAATGAAGAGTGGTGGGGTTTGGTGGCTCAAAGCGAAAAAGGGAAGAAAAGCGGTTTCTGTGAGCGTTTACCCAAGAAAGCTTATTGGGTTTTGAAAGAACTCTGGACCGGTAAAAAAGAGCTCTCCAAATCGAAATAAAAACCATGCAGGAAAAGCGTCAGTACGTCCGCATGAAGACGGTTTTTCCCGTTGAGTTTGAAGTCTTAAACGAGCGCGGGGAAAGTCAGTCCCAAGATCTCTTGCAGGGTTTTTCAAGAGATGTCAGTCAGGGCGGTCTTTGCATTGAATACAAGAGCCTGCAAAAAACCTCCGAAAATGCCTTTGCCCAGCCAGGAACTTTTCTAAGCCTTACCATTAATCCTCCTTTTTCTTTACATCCCATTCAGGCAAAAGCCTGTGTCGCCTGGTCCAAAACGATGAATGAGATTCTTCCCGCCAGGTATTTGATCGGTATTCGCTACACGCAGATCGATGAGAAAGCCAGAAAGCGTTTGTTGGCTTATGCCAAGAGACTTATTTGGGTTCCTCGTATTGCGGCTCTTCTGGGCGTCATTCTTTTAGGAACTGCCTTCAACTTATTTTTGAATGAACAAAAACTATTGCAAGAAAATAAGCGGCTTGTAACGCAAATCATCCAAAACGCTGAAAAAAAATCGGATGTTGCATCCAAACTAGTCGAATTGCAAAAAGTGAAATCTCGCCTTTCAGAAAATCTTGCCAGTGCCCATCAGAAGATAGAAAACCTCCAGAGCCGAATGGAACTCATTAAAGAGGAGAGCGAGGCTCGTCGTCAGGCATATCAAAAAGAATTGGATTCCAGTCGTGCTCTTCAGAAGGATTTATCAGAGCGCCTTAAAAATATTGAAACCGGACAAACAACGCTCCAAGCTGATTTTAAAGCGATGGAGCGTGCAGAGCGAGTGACAGCCTCCGCGGCACTTCATCAGATGGTGGATTGGATTGGCAGTCATCGCAATCTTAAGACGGGTCTTGTAGGAAGTTTTGAAGGAGATCCCGCGCTTGAGAATATGGCATTTACCTATGACCTTTCTCTGGTTTGCCAGGTTTTCCTGCTGTTTGGTGATTCTCGTAGTGCGGCACAAATACTTACCTTTTATGATCAACAGGCTGAAACAAGAGACGGGGCTTACTTTAATGCTTATAGCACCAAAGATGGCGCTCCCCTTGAAAATATCATTCATGTCGGGCCCAACGTATGGATAGGAATCGCAGCTCTTCAGTATGAGCATCGTGTTCAAGATAAAAAGTTTCTTGGTTTGGCCAGAAGAATCGGTGACTGGTTGATCAGTCAACAAGATCCCGAAGGAGGGCTTCGTGGGGGACCGGAACTTACTTGGTATAGCACAGAACATAATTTAGATGCTTATGCTTACTTTGGCATGCTTTATCAATTGACCACTGATCAAAAATATAAAGCAGCCCAAGAAAAAGTATTTAGCTGGATTCGGAAATATGCTTATAGCGTGACTGAAAGACGCATGAATCGCGGGAAAGGCGACGCGACGATTGCGACAGATACCTTTAGCTGGGCCGTGGCCGCCATTGGACCAGAGAAGCTTAAACAATTTGATTTTGACGCCGAAGCGATTATGGAATTTGCTGAGAATCACTGCAAAGTCACTGTTTCTTACCAGCAGCCCGGCGGTAAAGCGGCCAAGGCCACAGGATTTGATTTTGCTAAGGCTCAAAACATTGGCCGTGGAGGAATCATATCCACTGAGTGGACTTCTCAGATGATCGTCTCTTATCAGATGCTTAGCCGTTATTTTGAAAAAATAGGAAATCTTGAAAAGAGCGCGGTGTATCGAGACAAAGCCACATTTTATCTTTCAGAACTACAAAAACTTTTTATTACTAGCCCCTCTAAAATTGGCAAGGGGCGTGGCTGTCTTCCTTATGCCTCCGTGGACAATGCGGAGACAGGGCATGGGTGGCGTACACCTAAAGGACTGAGGACGGGATCTGTGGCGGGTACTGCTTATGGAATTTTTGCTTGGACTGGTTTTAATCCTTTTGATCTGGAGAGTCAGATCGAGGTTGAAAAAGCATGAAGGGCTATGGGATAATGCAGTTCTTATGATCCTTTATAAAATAAATCAAAATCGATCTCATCTCGCCATTCGATGGGTCATCAGCCTGGCGCTTATTCTATCATCTCCTGGTTTTGTGATGGCGGCAGTGGTTGGGCCTCAAATTTCGGAGGGGAAGCAACAATCCTACTCGGAAGAAGAGATCGCTTCGCTGAGTGCTTCTGCGCAGGAAATAGTCGAAGAGGCGCGTGCAACTGCCTGGGGTTCTCGCAACCGTGCTTTTGGTAAGCAGATTGAAGGAGATGATGAATTTGAAGCGCCCCCCTCCACTCGATCTTCTCGTTCTTCTGGCGCGATGTCTTTGGATGAAATTGCAAAAGAATACGGGTTTTCTCCGGACACAACGGCACAGGCCAAAGCCAAAAAGAAAAAAGGAACCCAGATGGGCTTGGTTCGGATGTGGGGGAGTTATCGATTGGCGGCCGGTGTGGATGACGATGATTTTATTTTAAACGAATCCAATTCGGTGAATGCGATTCATACGCTTCAAGGGCCGCAGTCCGATTATATTTTTGGCGAGCACCGGGAAAATACATTTGATGCAGGTATTTATAATCAATATAAACTCAACCTTGATGTGACTCCGCGGGATAAGTGGGATTTTTACACTCAAATTGTATTGGATCCTTGGTCTTGGGTGGGGACGACTGGGGAGCAGGTGCAAAGAAGCAATACGGATAGCGTTGCTCAACTCCGGTACAATCTTAAATATTTCGGGGCTTTTAATTCAACCATTCGTGAAACCTATCGTGATAACAGAGCCAATATTATTTCCTTCCCTTACGTTGAAGTAGATGACGGTCATCTAGTGCGTGGTTCTCAAGGACGAGTGACCAGCGGGATACTGGATCGGCGTTACAATGTTCACGAGTTAGATGTGGATATGGAGTTTCGGCCTTTTCGTAAAGTATGGTTGGATTACAAGGAAGACGATTGGTATGTCCGGGCTTTCGCTTTGGCCGGTGAAGAGCAAGCCTTGTCGACGGATGATCCTTTGCAGCTTTCCAATCATCGTGATTATTGGCAGCAAAGTCCTTGGCTTTATCAGTACAAGCCGGTGCAACACTTTTTTGATCGTTCTTTGGAGAGGGGGCATTATTCGGACGCCCTTTCTTATTATGCCCGAGACAGCGAGGGGAATCGCTTGGTGCTCTTAAGAGGCTTTGCCTACGAAGGTGATTTTGACAAAACTTATGTGGCTTCTACGATTGCGGCACCTCATACACCTTGGGGCGAGTATGATGTCGCAGATAATTTTCTGGGTGCTACGCGCGTGAAGCATCAGATGAATGAGCGGTGGATGCTCGGGGGAACTCATACCTACCGTGTGGGCTTGATTGACAACAGTCCCGCTGATTCCAACCGGGTTTGGTCCGTAGATACCAAGATTGCGATGACGGATCATGTAGATTTTGTGGCACAATTTGCCCAGTCCTATCGAGAGTATGATCTTAAAACCAACGAAAGAACGATTCGAAACCGAAAGGGAATCGCGGTCAAGGCTGAGTTTCAGGGGGATTATGATCATAAGCATGATGATGGACACACGGAGTGGCAGCTGAGTTATGCGCAAATGGACCGTGGTTTTCAGCCTCTCAACTCCCAGTATTTAAATACCCGTGATGATCGTTTTTGGGGAACGCATATCAGCTTTGATGAACATCCGGATTTAGAGCCTTTTAAATTGGGTGATGGACTTGACGTCAATCGACTTGTCACGCGTTTTCATTGGAAAGAGAAATTGTTCAAAGATCGGTTTTATAACGAGTTTGATATTCGCAATGTGCATAAGCGGGAAGGGACGCGCTATGTGGATACGGGTCCCGTGATTGATCAGTGGTCCGATATGGATACGACTTATGTCGAAACCGTGACTCGGAATGAGCTTACTTTGAAGCTGAATCCTCGCGTGACATTTAAGGGGCTTTTTCGTTGGCGAGCACTTCCCAAAACGATGGAGAATATAGATCCTATTTTTACCGGCTACTATTTTCCAAAAGATGATATCGATTTGAATGATTTTTACATTTTTAATGACGATATACGAAGGGGTAGAAATGCCGATCAATTTACTTACAGCGGTGCGCTCCAGTACAATGTCGACTCCAACCTGACACTCGAAGGAATTTATGAGAGGACCAATAATATCCCTGATTTCCCCAGAGGTCTTTTGAATGACTTTTTCCGAAATCCGGTGGATAGAGTGCAAGGGGTCTTGGAAGATCGGGTACAGAACTTTATGTATTTTCAGGGGGGTGTTTTGAAGGGGGCAGCGCCTTACCCTTTCTACAATATTTTTAAAGAAAGAGTGATTTATCGACCCGAAAGTCGTGTGACTTATACTTTTCACGCTACACAGAATCAATACCTGCCGGCAGGGGGGATTGATGACAATGTCAATCACGTGGGGTTGGGGATTAATTTTGTTCAAAGCAAGAAGCTCAACTGGTTTTGCGACTATACTTTTTCTCATCACATTGACGTCCCGCGATACATTGATACCAGTGAGGCGGTGGCCGAGCCTAATGACCATCACAATTTTTATGTGAGTTTTGACTATAATCTGACAAAAGCAACCCTCCTGAGAGGAGAGTACGGTGTTTTTGGGTTAGACGCAAATAACGCGGGGAATCCCTATAATGCCGGGGTATTTTCTCTTCCGACTGTGGACACAGAACACCTCTTTCGATTATCTCTTGCGGGGGAGTTTTAGACCCTTTTCACAGTTTTTATTAAGAATAAGCACTGGTTAAATCACACATTCATCCAATCTCATCCCTCCTAAGGACTCAACAGCTCAATTTCTTATTTAAGTAAATTCCTATCAGTTTAAAAAACATTTTTTTTAGGTCTTGACATTTGATGGCTATATGGTATAGTCCCGCCATACCTAGCTCATCGGAGCATGCTTTTTTAGATTGTAAATGTTTATAAAATCTTATATAGAAACAGAAAATCATAGAATTTAGCAAGCAGGGTTTACAAGTTTTAAGCAATTTTAAAACAGGACCAACTAGGAGAGAACTAAGATGAAAAATCAAAGCAAATATGGGGCAACTCATAAAACATTAAGCCTGCTTTTACTTTCGACGTTTGTTCTCCAGCAGTTGGGCTATGCGGGAACCTTGAAGGTTGCCCAAGAACCAACCAATAACCTCATACAACCCTATAACCAGGCCGCTGACCAGAAAGCTTCTAGCACAGTGGATAGTAAGAATATGGTTCAGGCGATGAGTCTTTCCGGCCCGGAAGCGATGGATTTGCCCAATACCGAGCCTGCCAAGACGGTCAATCGCATTATCGCCGATCAAGGGCTTTTTACCAGTGGGTTGGTGGTCAGCTTTCCTGATGAAACTTCTTCCATTGTTGTTGGCGGTAACACCATTCTTCTTAAAACACAGGCTTTTACCTATGATCAGGCGGTGGCGGGTATTGTTCTTTTGAAGGATGACAAACAAACCGAAGCCAAGAAGATCTTTGATTTTTATTACAATATCTACAATGCCAATCCAAGCACTTTTGATGGGTTTAACAGTGTTTATAATGCGGACCCCACAAAACAGAATCTCATTTATGAGTTTAAGAAGGGCACCGGAGAGAACGCATGGTTGGCCCTTTTCGCCTTGGAATATATGTCTCAAACAACGGATGCAACCGAAAAAGAAAAGGGACTTAGTCTTGCAGTAGCCATCGCCAAAAATATTTCTACACGTCCTCATTTTAGTGGTGTTCCGGCTATCACGGTGGATAATCCTTCAGGAACTCCCAACTACGGGAGAATTGTTTCCACGGAAAACGTGATGGATTATTATGCCCTTCTAAAAACTCTTCTAGGTTCTAAACTTAGCCAATCAGATAGAACTCTGTTTAATTCAGAATTATCCAGCACACGTTCGTGGTTGAAGACACAGGCATTAGATCCAGTCACGGGTCTTTTTAAGCGTGGGGGTCAGGCCAACGGTGCGGGTGTGCTCGTTTTTGATGCGATCAAAAGTTTGGATGTCAACTCTTGGGCGGTGACAGCGATTGGGATCACGGCTCTGGAGCAGGAGTTTGGGATTGATATCAATGACTTTATGACGGCAATTGCTGAGAATTTTGCTGTCCAGGACAATGGATCGTTTCGTGGCGACATTCTTACGGCCAAGGGTTTTGATTTTTCAGATACTGTAAACGCGCAAGCCATTGGGCGGACGGGGATCAAGTGGACTGAAGGTACCAACCAGATGATTTTGGCTTATCGTAAGGCCGGCGATTATTTCATAAATTCCGATTCTGAAAAATCAATTTATTATTACAATCTAGCGGACTATTTTGATTCTAGGAATGGAAACACAGCTTTAGAAACCTTAAATACTATTGGTTACTCTCAAACAGATTCTGTCGCCTCGGTTCAAATTTATGCCGATGCAGGAAACATTCGTACGAGCGCAGGCCCTGCGACCGGAAGTAGCGCTTGGGTTTATTTTAGTTTTCAAAATATAAACCCCTTCGTGTTGACGCAAGTCTCGGCAGAGGTCTCAGAGCTTGTTGATATCTTGAGGGCGGATCTTAATCTTCTCAACGCGTTCAATCAGATTTTTGGAACAGCGATTCCTGACAGCGGTGGATTTGAAGGTCCTGATCTTCAGACTTTGTTTGACTTGGTGGGGGACCCAGAATTTAATTATATCGCTTTTACCAGCGCTCTTCCTAAAGTCGCCTCTTTATACACATTCCTGATCAATAATGCTAGCACGCTGACTTTGTACAACAACTTGACTGGAGCGACGGTGGATACCTCTTCCGCGCTGTCGCCGGATGATCGCAAGCGTCTATTTGATATCGTCAGTGGAGCGGCTTACAACGAAACCTCTTTTATCAACGGGTTGCCCTTAGTCAACAATTTGTACACGGCGCTTAACGCTTCTAGCTCTCAGCGGGCAGCCTTTGAAACTCTTTTTAATGCTACGGTTCCAGCCAGCGGTCCCCTAGGTCCTGATGCATTGGCGGCTATGTTTGGTGTGGTCGCTTCCACCGGGTATGTTCAGGCAACATTTTTATCAGCACTTGTTCCCACCAACAATCTCTTAACCTCTCTTCGAAGCGCTTTAAATTCAGCTAAGCTTGCGGCATTTAATTCTCTTTTTGATGAAAATCTAGACACAACGGGAGATATTCGCGCTTCTGAAAGAAAGATCCTTTTTGGGTTGACCGGCGATCCCGCATTTAATCAATCCAACTTTTTGAACGCTTTGGTTCCAACCAATGATCTTTATGTAGCTCTCAAGAACGATGCGACAAAGCTTGCCCTTTTTAACAAGCTGTTTCGTGGAGATTTTTCAAATACAATTTCCGTGTTTTTTCCTCTTGCAGGAGATCATCTGGCGACGCTTTTTGGGATCACAGGCGGGGTGGGTTATAGTCAAACCAGTTTTCTCAACGCGCTTGTTTCTGTTGATTCTCTGCTGACAGCGCTAAGACTTTCTGCCAATACAGCCCAACGTACCGCATTCAACTCACTTTTTAATACTTCTTTAGCTTCGTCAGGAAATATTACCGCAAGCCAGAGAGGGATCCTCTTTGGTTTGACCGGTGATCCCACGTTTAGTCAGAGCGGGTTTTTGGCTGCTTTAGTGCCCACCAATAATCTTTTGCTTAGCTTGAGATTGGTGTCCAACGCGACAAAGCTAACAGCTTATAATACTCTTTTTGGAACTGGTCTTGCGGCCTCGGGAGCAATCACGGATGCGCAGCGTGCTACGCTTTTTGGAATTGCAGGGGATCCTGCCTACGTTTCAGCAAATTTCTTGAATGCGTTACTTCCGACGGAATTACTCTTGAACACACTTCGCCTTGCTGCGAACTCCACCAAGCTGACAGCATACAACACTTTATTTGGCACCGCTCTGGCAAGTTCAGGAGCGATCACGGCCGCTCAAAGAGGAACGCTTTTTGGTCTTGCAGGAGACCCGGCATTTAATCTGAATAATTTTATGGCAGCCTTGCTTCCTACGGAATCGCTTTTGAATAGCTTAAGGTTGGCAGCTAATTCTGCTAAGTTAACAGCCTACAATGCGATGTTTGGAACGGGCCTTGCAGGGTCTGGAACGCCAACAGCAGCTCAAAGAGCAACGCTTTTTGGAATTACCGGTGGAGCGGGGTATGTGGAAGCCACCTTCTTAAATTCATTAATCCCTACACAGAGCTTGATTGATTCTCTAAGATTGGCCGCCAACTCCGCCAAACTCACAGCCTTCAACGCTTTATTTGATCCTGATTTGT
>CAZCDB010000017.1:16116-25495 GCA_964497635.1 uncultured Planctomycetia bacterium
CAACCAAACCACTTTCTTAAATGCTCTGGTTCCCACCAATGATCTTTTGGTGGCTTTGAGAGCGGATGCTACGAAGTTGGCCTTATTTAATACCTTGTATGGCGTCTCCTTGGCAGATTCTGGAATGATTTCCGATGCTCAGCGCGAAGTCCTTTTTGGAATCACCGGGGACCCCAACTACGACCAAGCCAGATTTTTGAATTCGCTCGGCGGCTCTGATTTGCTACTGGCAGGGTTGCGTGCTGATTCTACAAAGCTGGCAGCTTTTAACGCCTTGTTTGGCCAAACATTAGCCACGACGGGCGATCCCACGCCAGCACAAAGAGATCTCTTATTTGGAATCTCCGGTGGGGCAGGGTTTGATTTGACAACCTTCTTAAACCTGTTAGTTCCAACGAATAACCTCTTGATAACAATTCGCTCTACAACTGCCAATCGCACCGCTTTTAATACCGTGTTTAACGTGGGATTGGCCTCTAGTGGAACTATCGCCTCAACTCAAAGAGATATTCTCTTTGGAATCACCGGTGCTTTTGGCTATGACCAAACGGTATTTATCAACGCGGTTAATTCAACAAACAATCTCTTTACCCAGTTAAAAACAGCCACTTACCGTGTACCCTTCAATACTTTGTTTGCTGTGACGCTTCCAACGACGGGTAATATTGTAGATGTGGCCCAGCGCGATCTTCTGTTTGGGATCACGGGAACTCCTGGTTATGTCCAGTCGATATTCCTTAATGCGGTGATTAGCACGAATAATTTGTTGACCGCTTTGAGAGCTAACACTTCTCAGAGAACAGCTTTTAACGCGCTTTTCAATCAGTCCCTAGCAACAACGGGAGCTATTACTCTGCCTCAAAGACAACTCTTGTTTGGTTTGACCGGGGACCCTGGTTATGCTCAGGCGACCTTCACCGGCCTTTTGGTTCCAACCAACACACTGGTTAATGCTCTTTTGGCAGATTCCGCCCAACTGGCAGCGTTCAACTCTCTTTTTGGTGTGGCATTAAACGCGACGGACCCTCTCAATGATGCGCAAAAGGATGCCTTGTTTGGAATTACTGGAACGTCGGGTTACAGCCAGACGACTTTCCTTG
Source organism: uncultured Planctomycetia bacterium (assembly GCA_964497635.1). Taxonomy (GTDB): domain Bacteria; phylum Omnitrophota; class Gorgyraeia; order 2-02-FULL-51-18; family 2-02-FULL-51-18; genus CAMDWQ01. The sequence goes on from CAZCDB010000017.1 coordinate 17,217, forward strand.
GCTCGTTAATACGAACCAACGATCTTTATGTTGCAGTAAAAACCAATGCAACAAGACTCGCTGCTTTCAACGCGCTTTACAATGAGACTATCAGCAGTGTGGTAGCGCTGACGGGCACTCAGCGAGCTCTCCTGTTTGGGATTACTGCGGGTACGACGTATAACGCGACAACCTATACAGCTTCTTTGATTCCCGCTGGAGATATCCTGGCTGGCTTAAGAGCGGATACAGCAAAGAGGGCGGCATTCAACCTGCTCTATGGTCAGACGTTGGCGGCTACGGGTGCGATTACGATAGCCCAGAGAACAGCATTGTTAACGATTACAGCGGATGCATTGTTTATTGGTTCAACAAATTTCCTCAACCGTGTGGTGCCGGCAAGAGATTTGCTGACCGCATTGCGTGCTAGCTCAACCAAGCGCTCTGCGTTTAATACGCTCTATGGTGTTGTTCTAACCACAACATCCACTCCTAGCGAAGCTCATCGGGTAGCGCTATTTGGTGCCGTGGCTACCTCTGGGTATAATCAGACGACGTATCTCAATCTTCTGATTCCCGCCAGAGATTTGCTTAATGTGCTGAGAGCAAGCTCTAGCAGACGCACGGCTTTCAATGGGCTTTTTAACACCGCCCTGACTTCGACAAGCGTTCCCACAGTTAATGATAGAGACTATCTTTTCAGTGTTGTTAGCGACACAGGGTACAATCAGACTACGTTTAGCAACTTGCTGGTTTCTACCAACAACTTGTTGAATGCCTTGATCGCAAATCCCACAAAGATGACAGCCTTTAACGTTCGGTATGGGGTAGGCCTGAACACAACAGATCCGCTCAATGACGCGCAAAAGGACACCTTGTTTGGCATTACAGGAACTGCCGGATACAACCAAACAACTTTCTTGGCGGGGCTCTAAGCGCTATTTTTTAACAAAACCCCCAAGATCTTCCGTTCAGGAGATCTTGGGGGTTTTGTTTTTTTATCATAACTCATTTAATTTCAATGGCTTAAAAAATACATAATTTTGCTAGGAATCAGAGCAAGCTTAAAGGTAAAATATACCTTTTGAAAGTTTTGTCGATCAGGCAAGGGAATGGGAAACGGTATGGATTACGAGAAAAATTTAAACTATAGACTTGGAAAGGACGGCAAGTTTGTCCTGCATAATTATAATCACTTAAAGCCCTTTAGCAACTTTCTTCCGGGTGTCGCCGGTCTCTATGGGGTGCCCTTGTGGGCTTTTTATGTCAATCGCGGGCAGGGGATTGCTAGTTTTGGAACTCGTAACAAGGATAATGCGATCCTAGAGTTTTTTCCGGCCAACAAGGCTTACCAGATGACCCCCACCGTTGGTTTTAGAACTTTTATTAAGCACCGTGTGGCGGATGTCGCAAAAGCCCCCACCTTGTTTTATGAACCTTTTTCCGTGGGATGTTCTGATGCTGGAGCCCAAAATCAAGTCATGGAAATATCCTCTCATGAGCTGGCCCTATCCGATCATGACGAGGTGACAAAGCTTCAGACCCAGGTGGTTTACAGAACGGTCCCCGGAGAACCGATTGCGGCCCTGATGCGCGAGCTGATCTTGACCAACCAAAGCAAAAAAACAATGGAGATTGAACTCCTGGACGGGTTGCCCTCGGTGAACCCTTATGGAATGAACGAGTATTTTGTTAAGTCGATGAGCCGCACGATCGAGGCTTGGATGTTGACTGAGAATATGGATAAAAAAGCTCCTTTTTTTAGATTGCGCGTGGATGCAACAGACCGGCCTGAGGTGGAGGTAATTCACGAGGGTAATTTTTATTTTAGCTTGTTGGAGTCTAAGAATCAGCCGGGAGAGCTTCTGGAGCCCGTGGTAGACCCGGCAAAAATTTTTGGCTCTCGGTATGATTTTGGAATGCCTCAAGCTTTCTATCAGAATCTATCGCGGGATATTTTATCAGGACAAGTGACGGAAAATAAGACCCCCTGCGCTTTTAGCTATTTATCAGCCCGCATTCAGCCGGGGGATAGCATCAAGCTTCGCAGTTATTTTGGCCAGGCTCAAGATCGTGAAAAACTCAATCAGTTTGTTACGCGTGCCAAGAAAGCCGGTTTTGGGGATGAGAAAAAGCTCCGCAATGAAGCGCTGATTCAAGGCATCAAAGACACTATTTTTGGAGTCACCTCTCAAGAGCTTTATGATCTTTATGGCGGTCAGACTTATTTGGATAACATTTTACGAGGGGGGATGCCGATCTGCATTCAACCCGAATCGAAAACAGGAAATTCCCCATGTCTTGTGAACTACGTTTATTCAAGAAAGCATGGAGACCTTGAGAGAGACTACAATCGATTTTTGGTAGAGCCAGCTTATTTTGCCCAAGGGGACGGCAACTATCGCGATGTGAATCAAAACCGCCGCAATGATGTGTGGTTTGAGCCGCGGGTGGGGGATACCAACGTTAAAACATTTTTTAATTTGCTGCAGTTAGATGGCTACAATCCGCTGGTGGTGAAGGGGGATGAATATCATTTTCGCAAATCAGGCCGATCTGTCAAAGCCGTGGCGGGGATTGTCGGAGCGGAGCACGCCGCGGTTGTGCTCGATTTTTTAAAAAAGCCATTTCGCTTGGGAGCTCTTTGCCACTTTTTTGAAGACAAAGGGATTTTGCCACCAAGTCAATTTTTTCAAGCGGTGACGACTCTGGCGCCTTTTCTTGAAAGAGAAGAAAAAGCAGATCACGGGGAAGGTTTTTGGGTGGATCACTGGATGTACAACCTCGATCTTTTAGAAAGTTATCTGGCCATTTACCCTGAGAAATCTCAGGATTTATTTTTATCTCGGAAAGACTATAAGTTTTTTGAAAGCGATCATACGGTTCAACCGCGTCAGGACAAATATTGTGTTCATCGCCCCGGCCAAATTCGCCAATTTAAGTCGGTGATCAAGGATAAAAAACAGGTAGGTTGGGTTCGTGTTCGGCAGGGGAAGGGGGAGGTTTATCGGACAACGCTTTGGGTGAAGCTTTTGTGTTTATTTGCCAACAAAATATCCTCGCTAGATCCTTTTGGGGCGGGGCTCGAGATGGAGGCTGACAAGCCTTCTTGGTATGATGCACTCAATGGTTTACCCGGGCTTTTGGGCTCTTCTTTGGGAGAAACTTTTGAATTAAAGCGATTGGCGCTCTTCCTGATTCAGACACTGGATGGATTTGAGTTGAGTCCTAAAACCCGTGTCTTGTTCCCTGAGGAAATTCATCACTTTATTACAGATTTGGACCGCTTGCTTAAAAAAAATCTAGGAAAAAAAGGATCCGGTCGACCTCAAGATTTTTGGAATGATGCTACCTCCTTGCGCGAAAGTTATCGCGCCAAAACCCGATTGGGTTTAAAGGGGAAGGAGCTAAGGATGTCGCTCGGGCAGATTCGTTTGTTTTTAGAGCGAGGACGAGAGAAAGTCCAGCAGGGAATCGAGCGCTCTTACGATCCCAAGAGTGGTTTATACCCGACTTATTTTGAAAATGAGGTAACACGTTTTAAAATGGTTCACAAAAAAGGGAAGACATCAGTGGTGCCCCAGTCTTTCAATCAAAAACCTCTTCCTTTTTTTCTAGAGGGACCGGTGCATGCGCTCAAAGTCGAAAAAGATCTTCAAAAAAGGCGTGCGCTCTTAAAGGCGGTTCGTGAGAGCGGACTCTATGACAAGAAGCTTGGGATGTATCGGGTAAACACTGATCTTGCGTCTGCGTCGCTGGAAGTTGGCAGGGCTCGAGTGTTCAAACCCGGATGGCTTGAAAATGAATCGATCTGGCTTCACATGGAATACAAGTGGCTGCTTGAGATGTTAAAAGGCGGGCTCACCGAAGAATTTTTCTATGATTTCAAAAAAGCCCTGGTCCCTTTTCAGCCGGCACAACGATATGGCCGCAGTCTTCTTGAAAATTCTTCTTTTATCGTCTCTAGCGCATTCAGTGATGCCTCGCTTCATGGGACCGGTTTTGTGGCAAGGCTCTCTGGATCCACCGCCGAGTTTTTAAATCTCTGGCTTCTGATGAATATTGGTAAGCAGCCTTTTTCATTGGGATCCAATAAGAAGCTGCAACTTCGCTTTGAGCCGACTTTACCCGCTTATTTATTTTTAAGTCAGGAATGCGTGCGGACGCGTCATAAGTTGGATGGTTCCCAAGAGCCAGTTCGAGTCCCTAAGAATTCATTGGCCTTTCTTTTTTTGGGAAAGACGATGGTGGTGTATCACAATCCCAAACGCATAGACACCTTTGGTAAGAGCCATGTTTGGCCCAAAAAAATCACTCTTTCGGATAAAAAAGGGAAACTAGCCGAGTTTGAAGGGGACACGATTCCGGACCCTTGGGCCAAGCGTGTTCGTGATGAGCACATCGCAAGAATTGATATTGAATTAGGTTAACCCCAGAAAGTAAATTATTTTTATGAGCTGTCGAGTTCGTTTTGCCCCAAGTCCTACAGGTTTTCTCCACATTGGTAGCGCAAGAACCGCGCTTTTTAACTATCTTTTTGCCCGTCATGAAGGAGGTCAGTTTTTTCTTCGTATTGAAGACACCGACAAAGAGCGTTCCAAAAAAGAGTTTTTGGATGAGATTGTTTCAAGTCTTAAGTGGCTGGGGATGGACTGGGACGGGGAGCTTGTGTTTCAGAGCCAGCGAACGGATTTTTATCGGGGGATTGCCGACAAGCTGATCCAGGAGGGAAAAGCTTATAAGGACGGAGAGGCGATTCTTTTTCGTATACCCAAGGAAGGAAAACTTTCTTTTGAAGACATGCTCCATGGACGGATTGAGTTTGATTTGGGGCAACACCCGTCATTAGCCGAAGATTTGGTGATTTTTAAATCGGATGGGAGCCCGACTTACAATTTTGCCGTGGTTTGCGACGATGCGGACATGAAGATCACGCATGTGATTCGCGGGGACGATCACATCATGAATACCCCCAAGCAGACACCCTTGTACGAGGCGCTGGGTTACCCAAAGCCTATTTTTTGTCATATTCCTTTGATTTTGGGTCCGGATCGCTCACGGATGTCCAAACGTCACGGGGCGACGAGTATCCGGGAGTATTTGGAAGCCGGGTTTTTGCCGGAAGCCATCGTTAACTATCTATCCTTGCTGGGATGGTCGCCGGGAAATAATCAAGAGCTGATCGGACGCGAAGAGCTGATTCAAAAATTTGATCTCAGTCGTGTGCTGACTACCGGGGCTGTTTTTGGCCATGAAAAGTTGGAGTGGGTCAATGGACAGTATGTCCGCAAGCTCTCGGTGCCAGATCTTACGGATAAGCTTCTTCCTTTTCTTGAGAAGAGGGGATATGCTTCCTTGTGTTCGGATCGCGTTTGGCTTGAGCGACTGACAGCACTTTTTCAGGAGAGAATATTTCGTCTGGCGCAGTTTCCGGATTTGGCGCAGTTTTTCTTCGAGGATAAAATTGAATATGGACCCGAAGCGCAGGCGGAGTTCTTAAAAGACCCAAGGCTTAAAAATGCCTTTCTCCAATACGCAGCTCTTTTAGAAAGCCTTCCTAATTTTGAAACAAAAACCATTGAGGAAAAAAGTCGCGCGCTCATGAAAGAGCTGGGTTTGACAGGAAAAGAGTTTATCCACCCTTGTCGAGTGGCGCTGACGGGCCGGACCGTCTCCCCTGGGTTTTTTGATACCGTATCTCTTTTAGGAAAGAAGAAGGCGACAGAGCGTCTGAAAAACGCAGCGACCATTTTTGGCTAATTTTTTTAAAAAAAGCGTTGGTTTATGCTAGAATACGAATCTTATTTTCTTTGAAATTTTTTGTGTTTTTTGTGATTTGCGGGAGTGGCGGAACTGGCATACGCGCATGTTTGAGGGGCATGTGCCTCACGGCTTGAGGGTTCGAATCCCTCCTTCCGCACCATATTTTCAAATAAGAGGCTCATCTGCTTCGTTGCACGTTCGTTCGCTTGTGCGACGCTATTTCCATAGCGTCTCCGCGCTCTCTTCCGTGCGCCTGGAGATGACGAGGCTTCCAAAGCCTCGTCCGACGTGCCGCGATCAAGAGATCGCGGCCTTGCATATGAACCTCTTATTCGAAAATATGATAGAAGTTATGATTATTGCCCTGTTGTGTAACGGTAGCACGGCAGCCTCTGGAGCTGCTTGTCATGGTTCGAATCCATGCGGGGCAGATGTTTAGAATGCATCGCGCAGGATTTTGAATCGGGGGATGTAGTTTGAACGAAAAGATAGCCAAAAATGCCCCATTGATACTCGGTGGGATTCAAGTTTTTCTAGGAGCGCCATCACTCATTTTTTCTATCCCCCTGATGATAGGTAGCCCAAATTCATGCTGGGGAATGGGTCGGGAGACACTCGCTTTTGTTATAATAAGCGGAATACTTTTCACTGTGAGTGGTGTGGGTTTAGTATCAATGAAAAGGTGGGCATTAGTATCTAGTAAGGTGTCTATAGGCTTAGCATTTATTTATTCATGCTATGGGCTTTCAACCTTTTCAGAGGGTTGGCCATTAACCGTTATTTATGGGCTGTTATTTCTTTTTTTATTTTCAATTAACAAGAACGTATTAAATTAGCAAGCATCATTCTAGCGTAACAACGATTGTATTTTCAGCGTTCCTTGAATTTTTGAGGAATATCTCTTTAGGGATTAAAACTTCTTTTGGGTTGACTGAAAAACCCTTCAATTCTTTCTCGTTGAACGTGACTTGAGTTACGCGGTATTTTTCGTAAGAAACTCTTCCCAGATTGCGATAAATCACTTTCAGTCGTCGGCCTTCATAAAAAGTGTGCACGGAAATCTCGGGTTTATGAGCAAAGAAATCTGGCACTAGTTTTGGCGCCAAGAGTAAATCTCCTAAATAACCCCGAATGCCAAAAACTTGAGTGAGGACGGTCAAAATCAGCCAGCTGGCTGAACCGGTCAGATAGTGATACAGTCCACGGCCTTCGGAGTTGAAGTATTCGGGGACCCCCGGGTAGATTTTGCTTTTGTCGGTTTCAAGACACATCTTAAAAATAGAATTTAAAACCTCATACCCTTCTTTTACAAAGCCGCGCTGGTAGAGGGCGTTGGAAAACATCACGGCCATGTGGCTAAAGAAAGCGCCGTTTTCTTTTTCGCCGTAGGCAAAAGAAAAGGCTCTTCCTAGGTCGGGGCGTATTTCACCAAAATCTGTGTTCAACCTAAACCCACCGTGCGTTTTATCCTGAAGATGTTTTTTGGCGGCAGTAAAAATAGAAGTCACTTGTTTAGGTGTCGCCACGCCACTCATGATGGGGAAGGTTTGCCCAGCCAAGGTCATGTGAAGGCGTCCGGGAAATTCTCCCTCAACACGGCGACCATGATTGTCATAGTAGCCGTTAAAAAGTCCCTCGGTCGCGGAGAGCTGAATCCATTCTTTTTGGCGAATATGATTCACAATGAAGTCACTTTTTTCTCGTAAATCCGCAATGAGCTGATCGATGGGAAGACTGATTTTTTTGCCAGAAAGGGTGGGTTCGACCGCTTTAAAATAGCGCTCCAGGCGCCGTTGTTTCTGATGGATGGAGTCATAATCTGCCTTGGCGCCGGAGACTCGGTCTAAGAGAATCAATAGCTCCTTAGCCAAAGAAACCTTTTTTATCCCCTTCTTTTTTTCTAAGATTTCAAGAAGATCGGCCAGTCTTTTTAAATTGGAAGCATAGAGAGTGGAGAAGGCAACGCTCTCACCTCGCTCGTACGCCATGTCCAGGCCGTCATTCCAGTCAGCGCCTTCCAGACGGATGTGGTTGTGTTCGCCGACATTGTAAAACTGTACCAGATGCTGGACTAGGATGTGTTCCAAGAGACTTCCTTGGACGGGAGCGCCCAGGTTAGTTTTGAGGCGGTTGCCGTAAGCCTCATTCCAGCGAGCATCTTTTTTGCGGGTGCGTGAGAGCTGGGTATCTCGAAAATAAAAGGCATTTTGAAAAAGGATGTCCAGATCCCCGGTTTGGTGGATGTAAAGCTCAAGCGTGATGTAAGGCCAGACGCCATGATCCATCCAGATGCGGGTGATGTTGTTCCGATCCGCGATAAAATCTCCATTGCCGATGATGGTCGCGTTGGAGCCGTCGATGCGCACGCCGTTAAAATTGTGCAGCAAAATCTTTTTGGTTTCACTCGGAGAAGTCAAAAGAAGTGCCAGGCAGTCCTGCCAGAGATCCCGCCAGCCACGACCCCCGCGGCCGTAGTCAAAGTCGGGAAGGAAGGAGCACCCGAAGATCTTTCTTAGCGTGGGCTGTAAAGAGACCCA
>CAZCDB010000018.1:0-22512 GCA_964497635.1 uncultured Planctomycetia bacterium
GCCACGGTGTCCCGCCGCAGAGGCGGGACGAGCGCGATTTCTCCACCGAGTTCAATTTTCCTCGGTGGGGAAAATTGAACGTCGGCCGGAAAAGATATTTCTTAACTTCTCACCGGACACCTTACACATCCTCAAGTGGCCAAGATGTAATTTCGAGTTTGTTGCCGTCGGGGTCTAGAAAGTAGACGGACCAGGAGCGTTCTCTTTTTTTCTGAAAAGTGATAGTCACATTTCGCCTTTTTAGCTCTTCGACCGCGGCGTCAAAGGCGCTGGTGGGGACACGGAAAGAGACGTGATTGCCACCAAGACCCGCGTCCTGAAGGAAGTGTTTATCCCCGGCCGGATCGCCTTGAATCAGACCGATTAATGACGTACCACAATCCAGAAAATATTCGGTGCCTGGTTTTTGGTATTCTCGTGGGCTCACCTTTAGGCCCAATACTTCCTCATAAAATTTGCGAGACACTTCCAAATCTTTGACGCTAATCGCTGCGTGGTCAATGCCTAGAACTTTAATCATAACTTCTCCACTCTTTCTACTTTTCTCTGGCGAAAAACATTGTATTCCGAATATCCGGCATCCTTGGCCCATCGCCAAGCCACGTCGTAATCCCTCCCCACGTCCGAGGGGTCATGGGAATCGGATGAAAACGTGATGGGCACATCGTATTTTTTATAAATTTTTAGGGCGTCCAGTGATGGGTAAATTTCTTTCACGGGTTTTCTTAATCCAGATGTATTTATTTCAACTGTCACCCCTGATTTTTTAAAAACCTTGGCAGTCTCTTCGATCTCAGGCGTAAAATCAGTGGTTGGGCGATGACCAAACTTTTTGACCAGATCCACATGGCCCATAATATCGAAAAGTCCGGACGCGGCAGATTTTCTCAAAAGTGCGTAATAATCCCGGTAAACCTGATCCACCTGCTTGTCTTTCCAGCGGATTTTTTGATCCGGATCATCAAACGCCCACGCGTCAATGAAGTGAATCGATCCGATCACAAAATCGTAGGGATAAGACGAAAGAATCGCGCGCGTTTTTTCTTCAAAACCGGGGATATAATCCGCCTCGATTCCGACCTTGATCGTAAACGTTGGGAACTGATTCTTTACCTTTTGCATCATCCCATGATAATCGGGCAACTGCTCGTGGCGCATGGTGTAGCGTGGATCTTCATAGGCCACCAAAGGCGCGTGATCCGAAAAACCGACCTCTGATAGACCCACTTCCAAGGCGCGCCGAACATACGCCTCAGGCTCCCCCACCGCATGACCGCAGAGCGGGGTGTGCATGTGATAATCGACTGTTGGAAGCTTCATTGAAATCGTCCTGGGTTAAATGCCCTGACAAGGCCGGGATCCGCCTTCTTGCCTAAAATTATATCACTCAAAAGCTTTCCTACCGAGAAGCATGTCGTCACCCCATGACCCCCGAGCCCCGCCGCCCAATAAAAGCCTTTAAGACGCCGATCCTCCCCAAGAATAAAGCGACCATCAGGAGTCATCGTTCTTAGACCCGACACGGCGGATTGGATTTGGACGGTCTTTGCCAGTCGTGGGTATTTTTGCATCTTTCTCTTAAGCAAAACCTGTACCCTCCGGTCCACCAACTCTTTTCTTTCGCCCAATACCGCTTGGCTCATGGCCACTTTATCGCAAGGACTCAAGATGAAACCCTTCCCTTCAGGACGAAAATAAAAATCTTGGCTCAAATCCCAGACAAAGGGCCAATCCGCTTGCTTTAGACGGACCGGTTGCGAGAAATAAAGATGGCGCCGGTAAGCTTTTAAGGGGATTTTTTGCGCACCTATCTCAGAGGCCAACTGGGCACACCAAGCACCGGCGGCATTGACAACTTTTTTAGCCGAAATAGTCCCCGAGCTTATTTGGATATGAAATTGACCTCCCGCAAACTCCATCGCTTGAGGTCGCTGATTAAAAATGATCGGCACACCAAGACTTCGAAGCTCTCGTGAGAAATCATCCAAAAGGTCCTGGGTATGAAGCAGTCCATCGCTGGGGCAATAAAGAGCCGCTTTAAAATTGCGTCCGCAAAGCAAAGGCACTCTGGCTTCCGCTTGAGATGAGGAGAGCCACACCGTCTTAATTCCCGCAGTACGGGCAGTCTTTTGGATGGCTTGAATCTCTTTTATTTTTTTGGCATCGGCCAACAAAATAGAACCGTTGGTACGGTACCGAGGCAGCATCTTTCGTCCCAAAAAAGCCATCTGGGCAATCGCCGCATCCCCCACCGTCTGGCGAATCATCCCGGCATTTCGACCCGAGGCGTGACCCCCGAGAAACTTTTCCTGCTCAAGAACCAAAATTTTTAGTTTTGAATTTTTGGCCAGGTGATACGCGGTCGACAAGCCGGCAAGACCTGCGCCCACCACCACCACATCCACGGATCGGATTTTTTGTCCGTTCATCTTTAGGAAATAAGGAGCTCGAGAGATCCGAGGAGCTTCTTTTTTTGAGAAGGTTTGATCGCGCAACCGGCCGAGTTGTGATGTCCGCCACCACCAAATTCTTTGGCGACTGCTGCGACATTGATGCCGTGTTTCGAGCGAAGGCTCACGCGAAGATTCCCTTTTTCTGTCTGACGAAAAACAGCGGCGACCTTGGCGCCTTCGACCGACCGCAACTCATCCGCCACAGCATCCGCATCGGATAGCTTGGCTCCAAAGCGTTTAAAATCTTTCTGCAGCGCCACCGCCCACACCACCCCGCCTTCAGAGGAAGATTTCATATTGAGCAACATGTAGCTTGTAAACTTAAGACTGGCTTGGCTCTTGGTCCAGTAGGATTCCTCGATAAGATGCTGTAAATCCACTCCACAAGCCACAAGTTTGCTGCAAATCTCAAATGTTTTTGGGCGGATGTTGGAAAACCGAAAAGATCCTGTGTCAATCACGATGGAAGTGAGCAGGCAAGTAGCGATGGAGGGTGTGATATCAATTTTGAGCACCCGCAAAATCTCGTACACAATCTCGCCCACTGCCGAGGCTTCATTTTCTAAGACTTGGATTTTTCCAAACGATGTCCCAAAATCGTGATGATCCACCTGCACCGTCGTCTTGGCGGCAAAAAAAGTTTTTTGAGCCGAGCCCATCTGCCGAGCACTCCCACAATCCACGGCGATCGCCACATCCGCCTTTTCACTCGACTCCGAAAGAACCAGCTCACTCCCCGGAAGTGCGCCAAATCTTGTAGGAACACCGTCCTGAGATAGAAGGGTCACGTGCTTGCCCATCTGAAGCAAAGAAAGTCCCAACGCCAGAAGACACCCGATCGTGTCGCCATCGGGATTAACATGAGACACCACGATTATTTTCTTTGCCGACTGGATAGCTTTAACTGTTTTGTCGATAGATAAATCAAGTCCTGTTTTCACAATTCTCCTTATTGGTTTTGTACAACCTTACAGTCTGTTCAAAAAGTCCCAGATGCGAGGCGTGAGACGACGGGCCGACGAGGCGTAGCGGTAGCTACGTCGCAGGAGTGCCCGAGGATCACAACGAAGCAGATGGGGCTTTTTCAACAGACTGTTTTTGATATTTTTCACAAATCTTATAAAAGTTGCACGAGTCGCAAAAACGAGTATTTTCCGTATATTTAAAATTTTCACGAGGGAGGGGGATGTTTCTTTTGACGTCCAAAAGTAGTTTTTGCATCCCGGCGATGCTCTCACGCATAAAAACTTTGGTTGTCTCAAGCCCCCCTTCGGTCAAGGGCTGTTCTTTAGCAATCGCCGGTGGGTTGGCCAGATTAAACAAATAAGCACGTATGTCCCCCAAACCCACCCCCCACTTCTTCATGGCATAAAGAGCGTAGGCTCCCATCTGAACACTTGCGTCGGTATTTTCATCCTTACCGGTTTTCCAGTCATAGATCTCGATCGTATTCCCCTTTTTCCGGGCAAAGTCGAGCTTGACGTAAATCTTGGCCCCTTCAAAATCAAACTCCTCCAGATCCTCAATCACAAGCCAGGAGCGCTTATCATCAGCGCTTAATTCCTTAAAAAATCCGGAACTGTAAAAATTTTGCAGGCAGGCGCTGGCCTCGGCATGCATTTTTTTCCAGGTATCATCAGTGACTGGTTTTTGGTACTCAATTTCAAAAAGACCGACGTTTTTTTTAGGATCCTCGTAGTGTTTTTTGGCTTTGGAGGCTCGGTAATCCGCTCGCATTTTCTCCGTCAAGCGAAGTTCTGCTTCTTTCGGCGACAAGGGGCGATCCGCACGATGAGACTTTAACACCTCCTCGATCACGTGATGGACAGACTCCCCTTTCCACGCCCAGCGGTTCTTTAAATTTTTTAAAATATAGGCAAGACGAATATCGGCGGGAGCCGTCTTATCCCATCCGCCCCAAGAGGCGTATTTGTCATAAAAATATTTTCTCTGGCAATCACGAAACTGCTCATCTCGCGACTTAGACCAAGAGAAAACGTTTTCCAAGAAACCCATATTTTTTTCCTATCTCCTAACGCCTATCGCCTAATTCTTATTTCTTTGGTTGATGAGGGTGTGTCCCTTTTTTTACACTGGGAAAAGGCTCATCCGACGGAAGCGCGTTGACAATCAACTGACGCCACATCGCCACAGACCCGGCAATCCCCGAACGCCAGGCGTGACGATCGGCAAAATTATTGGGCGCCGTCAGACCTCCGATATTGGAGCTATTAGGCACGAAACGCTTGTATTTGGGCTCTCTAGGCGCCGCTGCGCTTCCTTGAGAAGGACCAAAATTGGTCTTAGGTGCGTAAACTTTATCCTCGGCGAAAACATTTGATGTCACACCAAAAACCATCAAGAAAATTACCAAGAACCCTATTTTACTTTTCATCATGTCTCCTGTCTTATTGTACAAGCATCGCATTGGCTAGTTTTTGAGCCATGGCCCCATCGACGAGAATACTCACTAGCTCTAAAGAAAACTCCAACGCCGTCCCCGGACCGCGGCTGGTCAAAAGATTCCCATCACGCACCACCGCCGTCTCAACATAAGTCACTTGGGAGGAAAATTCCTTTTCGTAGCCGGGATACCCTGTCGCTTTTTTTCCCTCGAGCACACCTGTTTTTGAAAGGACTAAACCTGGCGCGGCGCAAATAGCAGCCACGATTTTCTGACTGGCGTGAACCCGCTGAATGAGCGAAGAAACTGCGGATGACTTCGCAAGGTTTTCTGCTCCCGGAATCCCCCCCGGCAAAACCACGGCATCCGGCGTACCTTCATAAGTCTCCAAAATCACATCCGCCAACACCTGCACGCCTCGCGAACCTTTGACTTGAAGCTTTCCCACGCCCGCAATCACAACCTCCACCCCTGCCCGCCGCAACACATCAATCGGCGTCATCGCTTCGATTTCCTCAAAGCCATCCGCCAACACCACCACCGCCGTTTTTCTCAAGGTTTTAAAATTCCACTCTCAAGCCAGTTGTATTTTCCCTCAAGATATTTGCGTCCCACCTGATAAATCATCTTGTCATCGTTGCGGCGCTGGGCGTCAAACTCACGTCGTATCCTTAAAATCGCTTCTTTGCAAAATAGATCCGCAAGCTCATCCGGACCCTGGTCCGAAGGGTTTTGTTCTAGCAAATACGCAGCCCTCGAGCAAGTTGCGGCCATCGCAAAAAGATCCGTCCCGATATTCACAAAACGCGCCAAGAGCTGCTGATGTTTCTCCAGTCCCTGTTGGTGCTTGGCCATCGCATGGAAAAGCTCACGAGCCAGCTTGTGACTGGTCTTTTCAACGTAGCGGATGTGACTGCGCACCTTGCCTGAGACTTTGACATGGTTTTTCCAGCGACCCAAATAAACCCACTGGCGTGGGTACCAAAACGCGTAGTGAAATGCCATCTCAATCGCTTTTTTTAATTTTTCCCCAAGAGGGGTCCTGGGATTTAGAAGAGGAAATATCCGACGCAAATGAGGATCCATCGCCTCACGCGCAATAAAAAGACGCATGATTTCGCTGGTTCCCTCAATAATCAGATTGATGCGCGTATCGCGCATGAGTCTCTCGGCGGGAATCGGCTCTTCTCCTCGGCCCCGCAAAGAATCCGCTGTCTCGTAGCCGCGTCCCCCGCGAATCTGGACGGTATCGTCGGCGATGCGCCACGCGCACTCTGTGCAAAAAAGCTTGGCCATGGCGGCTTCCAGACGGATATCACTCCCGCCCCGATCCACCATCGCCGAAGAAAGCCATGTCACGCTATCCATCGCAAATGTATTGGCCGCCATCATCGAAATCTTGGAGGTCACCGCCTCATGCTGCCCGATCGGCGCGCCCCACTGCACACGCTTGTTGGCCCACTGACGCACAATGGAAAGTGAGGTTTTGGCCATGGCTGCGCAAGCCGCGGGGACCGTCATGCGACCGGTATTCAAGGTGATCAGAGCTAACTTTAACCCCTGTCCCACCCCCAAAATAATATTTTCTTTGGGGACTTTGACGTCCGTAAACTTTAGCAGGCCATTTTGGATGCCTTTAAGACCCATGAAACTGCAGCGATGCAAAACCTCAAAACCGGGCGTTCCTTTTTCCACGATAAAAGCGGTGATCTGAGTTTTTTCTTTGCCATGAACAATTTTGGGAGGGGTTTTGGCCATGACGACCAACACATCCGCGATGGGTCCATTGGTGCACCAAAGCTTAAGCCCATTGATGACATAATGATTTCCATCGGCTGTCGGTGTGGCCGTGGTACTCATCTTGGCGGGATCAGAACCAACCTCCGGCTCCGTGAGCGCAAACGCAGAAACAGCTCCCTTGGAAAATAAAGGCAGGTACTTTTTCTTCTGCTCAGGGGTGCCAAAAAGCTTCAAAGGCTGAGGGACGCCAATACTCTGGTGAGCCGACAAAAGCACCGCCGTCGAGCCGCAGTGACTGGCCACCAGGGCAATCGCACGGTTGTAATTGATTTGGGAGAGTCCCAAACCGCCATATTCCTTGGGGATTTTCATCCCAAAACACCCAAGCTCCGCCATCCCCTTCATGACCGTGTCAGGAATGATGCCGGTGCGGTCCACCGCATCTGCGTCGAGGTTTTTCTTTAAAAAATCACCCAGGCGGGCGCAAAAATCATCCCCTACTTTTTTATCTTCCGCACTCTGCTCGGGAAAAGGAAAGATGAGCTCCCAGTGCGCCTTTCCAGTAAAAAGATTTCCCACAAAACTTGGATACGTCCAGGCATGTTCTCTGGCTTCTTCAGCAACTTCGAGAGATTTATTTTTTTCTTCGTTTTCTTTGCCTTTTAGAAGTTCCATGGAGGATTCCTTTTTTTAAAATTATAACACAGGGGTTAAAAACACCACCACTTCCAAATGCTTGGTTTTGGGAAAAAAATCAAAAGGGGCTACTTCCCCAAGCTGCCAAGCACCTCCAGACAAAATGATTTTTAAATCCCGAGTCAGTGTGACCGGGTCGCAGGAGACATAGATCAGGCCTCCTATCCCCTGCTTTTTAGACAAAAATCGGGCCAGACTCTCCGAAATTCCTTGGCGGGGAGGGTCCAGCAAAACCAGAGCATTCTCTTCTTTAAATTTTTCCCAGGCGGCGGGAAAAGTTTTTTCGACACGACCTTCAATGATTTCAAGCTGGGAGATCTTTTTTTCTTCACGGTTCATGCGCAGAGCCTGAACGCTCACAGGACTCTCCTCGATGGCGATGACTTTTTTAACAGAACGCGCACAAAGAATAGAAAAAATCCCCACCCCCGCGCAAAGATCAAAAAAGATGGAGGGCGCCATCGCCTCTGTCCACTGCTTCACCTTTTCGACCAGAAGAGACGCGGCCTTCAGATTGTTTTGAAAAAAACCTCGCGAGTTGGATAAAAAAGATTCTTCTCCCAGCTTCACTCGAAAAAATACCTCGTTCCCGTCGGAAACGATCTGACCCCCTTCAGACACTTTGAAAGTCACCTTGTCGATTTCAGGCTTTAGGGAATATTCTTTTTCAAAAATAGTCTGAAGCCGGGTATCCAGCAGAGGACACTCTTGGATAGGGATTTTGGAAGTGTTGTCCTTACCGATATATCCAAGCTTGGCGCCTTTTTTCTTCTTCAGAAAAATGGGGTGCAAGGTCACGCTGTTGCGATAACTCCACTCATCGGGAGAAGGCGTCACAGGACTTATTTTAAATGGCTTTTCTAAAGACAGGCCTTGAAGAATTTCTTCGAGTTGGAGAGCTTTGAGCCGTAGCTCCTCCGAATAAGTCACGTGTTGATACTGACAACCTCCACAGTTGACAGCGTAGCGACAGAGCGGGTCCCTTCGATGGGGTGAGGTTTGGAGGATTTTTAAAATGCTGGCGCGGGAGAAATTTTTCTTTTCTTCGGTGATGCGTGCCAAGACTTTTTCACCGGAGAGAGCCCCTTCCACCAAATAAACCTGGCCCTGGCGACGGGCAAGACCTTCCCCGCCAAAAACAACTTTTTCAATGAGAAGCTCAACCTCCACTCCAGATACGGAGGAGGTGGGGTTAGTCATGAATGATTTCGGTTTTTTTAGTCAGGAGGGCATTCTCTTCGCTTAAGCGAGCGTTTTCTTTCTGGGCTTTTTTCAAACTGCTATTTAAGGAGCTAATTTCTGTTCCCAGTGAGATTGATTTGGCTTCGAGAGCCTCTTTTTCTTTCAGAAGCGCTGCAAAACGAGCGGAAGCCGCTTCAAGCTCGGCTCCAAGCTCTCCAATTTTGGTGCTCTTGGTCTGGATTACTTGGGAGAGCTCCGCATCACGGGCTTTGGACTTGGTCTCCAGATCCCCAAACTCTGCCTCTTTTTCGGCAACCATGTTCTCGTATTTTTTGGCACCCTCTTCCATCTGGGTATTCAAAGTCTGGATCTGCACACCACGCTCCGCTAGCTGGGTTTCGTAGCGTGAGGTTAGCTCAGCGATACGGTTCTCTAGCTCATGGATGGTATTTTTAAGATCCATGACCAGCGTTTCGCTCTCGTTGTGGGTCGATTCCATCTTGTATTTTAAGTCAGCGAGCTTGGTTTCGGCTGAAACACGACCTTCATTCTCGCGGACCAAAAGAAGGGTCAGACCCAAAATAGTAAATCCAAGAAAGCCGATCGTGATTTTGGATTTGCTCATTGCTTAAGCAGCGGATAACTTGAAACTAGGTCGGGCCTGGATACGCGCAAACCAAGCCGTCATATTTTTAAGTTCTGCAGGGATCCCCGTGCCCAGCATCGGCAACGCCGCGATATGAGGCGTGATCGAAATATCCGCGAGCGAATAACTGCCAAAGAGATATTCTTTTCCCTCAAGCATCTGATCCATCGTGCGCAAGGCCTCTACAATTTCACCGCGCAGTTTTTGCTTGGTCTCTTCCTTTTGTTGATCCTTGGGCTTTAAGAGACACTCGATCACCAAAAGACCAATCTTTAAAACAAACTGCTTGTCATTGACGGCCACCCACTCGCGGATTTTCTGCTGTCCCTCTTCATTTTTTGGCATTAAGGACGGTGTGGGATATTTTTTCTCCAAATATTGGTTGATGTCAAAAGCTTCTGACATGAGCACATCCCCATCCACGATTGCGGGGACTTTTCCCTTGGGGCTGGCTTGTTTAAACAAAGGGTCTTCTTTATCAAAATCCGGAGCGTGTGTGTTGATAGGTTCAAAAGAAATATTTTTTTCGTAAAGGGCGATCTTCACTTCACGGGAGTTGCCGGACCTAGGAAAACAGTAGAGTTTCATGATTTTCTTTCTCCTAAAAATTGGATGAGTGAACGAGCCTGGCTCTCGGCCTGTCGGATGCAGTCGGGGATTCCAACCCCATCGTAACAGGAGCCTGCTAGCGCCAATCCCGGGTAATTTTTTGCTATTTGCCGGATTTTCGACACAAGCGGGTGATGCCCAATGCGGTATTGTACCATAGCCTCGGGGTACCTCTGCAGACGCCTGAGCGCAGGCTGTCCTTGGATTCCTAAATATTGAGCCAACTCTTTTTCTGCCTGGAAACACAAGGCTTCATCGGGCTGAGCATAAAATAAACGGCCAAAAGCGCCCCCCACAAAAGCTCGAAGGAGCACCTGGTCTTTGGGCGCACGGGCCTCAAACTTCTGGCTCGAAAAAGAACAAGCCATCAGTGCCTTCCCTTCCGTTTTGGGAAGCACAAAACCAAAACCATTTAACTTGTGAGAAATCTGCTCCCGACGATAAGCCAGGTTTAGGGTGGCCACGGACTCATAAGTGATTTGGGAAAGATTTTGGCTAAGCTCGGGGATGGTTGAACAAAAAAAATTGGCCGCGTGCGAGGCTTTGGTCGTCACACAGACGGCATCAAAAGTTTCTTGGTGGCCGCCTTCCAAGTGAACACGCCATGAGCCGCCTTCCAGATCCTTAGAGATGCTTTGGATTTTTTGCTTCATTTTAACTGCTGTGGGAGGGATTTGATTGGCAAGAGCATCAGTCAGCGTCTTCATCCCCTTTCGAAAAGAAACAAAAAGGCTGTAGCGAGGGCCACGGGCTTTTTCAAAAGATGTATTTTTATTTTTAGCTTCCGCCAGAAGACCTCGCGTCAGACTCCCATACTTCTGCTCCAGTTCAAAAAATCGTGGCATGGCCGCTTGGAGGCTCAAAGTCTCCGGGTCCCCCGTATAAATACCTCCGATCATCGCCTGGGCTACACGGTCCAGCGCCTCCCGTCCAAAACGTCGACGGACAAAAGAAGCAATGCTCTCATCTTCTGGGTTGGATTTTTTGGGAATAAAAATTTCGGCCATCATGCGCAACTTTCCGGGCCAGGAAATAAGAGGAGACGCCAAAAAAGACTGCGCGTTTAAAGGCGCTGTTAAATAAAACCCCTCTGGCACCGGCAAAAGTTTACCCTCTTTTGAAATAAAACTTCCGCGATGCGCGGTGTTGGTGGGGATCAGCTCGCTTTCCAGTCCCAATTCCTTTGACAGAGACAGTGCCCAAGGCTTATCGGTAATAAAAGCATCCGGCCCCTTTTCCAAAAGGAAGCCATCCACCTCTTCTGTCTCAATCGCTCCACCCAACCGCCCACTCGCCTCAAAAAGAGAGACTTCAAGAGCGATCTTATTTTCAGCCGCCAGCTTCTGCAAATAATAAGCCGTCGCCAGCCCCGAAACCCCTCCCCCAATCACCGCTACTCGTCGCTGAGCCATTCAATAGTCTGCTTTCTTAGGTGTGGGAGTTCTTTTTGTTTTTAATTTTTCTATTGCCGTGTCTCCACTCATAAGTCGGGAGAACTCTCGGCCTATTGGCCGAAAAAGGCTGTGCAAAAGGCGTTGCCCTCGGCCAACCGGCCGTCTCTCTCCGACTTATGAGTGGAGTCACAAGCAGGCAAAGGAAAAATTAAAAACAAAAAGAACTCCGATAGTTAAATAGCGTCTGTAATTTGATAGGTGACGAGTAACTTAAA
This sequence comes from uncultured Planctomycetia bacterium, assembly GCA_964497635.1. Taxonomy (GTDB): domain Bacteria; phylum Omnitrophota; class Gorgyraeia; order 2-02-FULL-51-18; family 2-02-FULL-51-18; genus CAMDWQ01. The sequence goes on from CAZCDB010000018.1 coordinate 11,400, forward strand.
ATCCTTTTCAGGACGCCTCGGTAAAGAGCGCGGCCATGGAGTCCCCGTCGTAATAGACGGGGACGAGCGCGAATTTCCGTAGAGTTTATTTGCCTCGGAGGGGCAAATAAACGTCGGCCTGAAAAGGGTTTTAAGTTACTCGTCACAACACCTATTACTTGTTCACTATAGCTTATTTTTAATCAGATCCGCAACTAGACGGATGAATTGGGGGTGGGCAGTGACGGTTTTGGCGCGGAAGTACCCTAGGCCTTGTTTTTGACAGAGGTTGCGGCATTCGATGTCGAGGTCGTAAATGACTTCGACATTATCACAGAGAAAACCGGAGGAGACCAGAAGCACGTTTTTGTATTTTTGCGGGTCGAGTCCCTGGATCACGCTTTCGACGGAAGGTTCAAGCCAGGGGTCGCGTGGGTTGCCGCTGCGGCTTTGATACGCGACGGACCATTCGGAGATGCCAATCTTTTGGGCGATGAGCTCAGACATTTTCTCAAATTGTTTGTCATATCCACTCGCCTGCGCCATTGGCAGCGGAATCGAGTGAGCAGAAAAAATAAAATGTGTCTTACCGGACCTTGATCCGGCATTCAAAACCTCGGCAACCTGCGCTTCGATAAAAAGTGGGTTTTCATGAAAAGGTTCAGTGTAAACAAACTCAATCTCTTCGGCCCCCACCTCTTTTTTGGCTTCTTCAATTCTCTCGATGTATTTTTCAAAACTAGCTTGGGAGCGAAGCGAGGCCAAGACAAAGCCGATTACTTTTTGGATCCCCTGCTTCTTCATCTCACGCAAAGTATCCGCCAAGGACGGAGAGGAATGACGAAATCCGACAAATACAGGAAGCTTGATCCCTCGACCAGACAGCTCTTTTTCAAGCGCCTCTTTTTGATTATAAGTTATTGAATTATAAGGAGATACGCCACCCACCATATCGTAGTGGTGCAACACCTCCTCAAAACGCGCCTGAGGAATCTTCACCCCCCGAAGCACACTCTCCAAAAACGCCCGCGCTTCCCCCGGCTTTTCTGGCCCCCCAAACCCAATCAACATCACCGCTAGATTCATTGATTCACCTTTTAATCATTTTAATCATTATATGTGTTGGCCTGAACCACCCTTTCATTTTTCTACGTTCCGGCCGGTCTTCCTCATTCGGAAGACCTTCGCTCGGCTTCTACTGGGCTTTGGACTTACCTAAACCCTCCAGGCTTTGCTGACTGAACTTCTATTATCGATTTGAATGGGCGGCTTAAGCCTCTCATACCTTCACTCCGAAAAATAAAAGGGTGGTTCTGGCCTATGTATTCAAGCAGATCTCTCAATAGATTTGCAATCTCAGCACCCAAAGATGTCGTCAGGTAACCAAGAAATCTCTTTCTTGGACGCGTTGGAGGAAGAGCGCGGCCATGGTGTCGCCGCCGCAAGGGCGGCGACGAGCGCGAATTCTCCACCGAGTCCAATTTTCATCGGTGGTGAAAATTGGACGTCGGCCGAGAAAGAGATTTCTTGGTTGCCTGACGTACACCATAAAAACCTGTTAAATATCATCGTGCGCTTAAATCGTGAACTATTTTTATTAGGGTGATGACGTTTTCCTCGGGGGTATGCGGCAAGACACCATGTCCGAGGTTGAAAATGTGGCCGGGTTTTCCGGTAGCTTGGTGTAAAATTTTCTCGACTTGTTTTTTGATTTCGGGGAGTGGTCCACACAAAAGCTCGGGATCTAAATTGCCTTGGATGGCTCGGTCGGGGCCTATTTTTTTCCAGGCATCCTCCAACTCAATCCGGTGGTCAGCTCCGATCACGTCTCCCCCAGCCTCGCGGATCAGATCCAAAAACTCCCCCGTTTTGGTTCCAAAATGAATCACGGGCACACCCTTCTGGACCCCCGAAATCAATTTTTTAGAAAAAGGGAGAACAAATTTTTTGTATTCTTCGCGATTTAAGCTCCCCACCCAACTGTCAAAAATCTGCACGGCTTGGGCACCCGCCTGGATTTGCGCGTTGAGATGCTGGATGGAGACTTTAACAATTTTTTCCATCAAAGTTTTCCATCGGCCTTCATCCTCGCGGATAAATTTCTGTGTCTTAGAAAAATCCTTGGACGAGCCACCCTCGATCATGTAGGAAGCCAGCGTAAAAGGCGCTCCCGCAAAACCCAGGAGTGGGATATTAGGTTTTAACGCTCGGCGTGTCTGAGTGATAGATTCATAAACATAGCTTAAAGCTGCTATGGGATCTGCGTCGCTTAAAGCATCGACTTGGGCAGACTCTCGTACCGGTTTTGATATTGAAGGCCCATCCCCCTGTAGATAACTTAAACCCAGACCCATGGGCTCCAAAATCAAAAGAATGTCCGAGAAAATAATCGCCGCGTCCGCTCCGATTTTCTCCTGCGCGTGAACCGTGACTTCCGTGACAAGATCTTTGTTTTTACAAAGCTCTAGAAAAGGTGTCTTCTCGCGCACGTTGCGATAATCTTTCATGTACCGTCCCGCCTGGCGCATTAACCAAATTGGCGTGACAGAAGTCTTCTCACGGCGACAAGCCTTCAGGAATGGGCTTTCAGCAAGCAACATCATCTGCCTCTTTTTTTCTGCAAAATTTCTTGCGCTTTTTGGGCCATCTCAAGCACCAGGGGACCCATCTTTGGGCTTTCGGGCTCGATATCGACGACCACTCCACGGCTTCTTAGAGCCTCTGAGCAGTCCGGCCCGACTGACGCAACTGCCATCGTCTTAAAAGCAGTCAAAACTTTTTCTTCTAGATTTTCTTGGGAGGCCACTTTTAACACATGTTCGATCTGCACCGCGGTTGTAAATACGGCAACGTCGGCCTTCCCCTCTACAATCGTTTGAATTGCCCCTCTTAAAGGCCCCAGATCATCCGGCAGGGCCCAGCGGTAAACCGGTACGCGTAAAACCTGAGCCTTTCTTTTTTCTAAAGCCAAAATAAATTCTTCGTTGGTCACGCCATATTCCTGCACGGCCACCACGCGGCCGGCCAGGGGGATTTTTTCCTGGTTTTGATCGAGCGTCTCGATCAGGGCTTGCCAAGTATTGGGCTCGGGCACTGTCACGGCAAACGGGACTTTCCACTCATTTAAAACACGAGTCGATTTGGGACCGCGAGGGACAATACAGGTTTTGCGCAAAGCTTCAAGAAGCGTTTCTTGGGGGTGACGCATTTCAAGCACCGTCAAAAGAGACTTAAGCCCCACACCCGTCAAAGAAATCAGCACATCAATTTTTCCCGCGAGTAATTTTTCGCCAAAAGAAAAAACCTGCTCATTATTTTCCAACGGAATCTCTTTCATTGAGGGGGCCAGGATGGGTTTCCCCCCTTGCACACGGATAAGACCGCCCATCGTTTGAGCGTGGCGGCTTTCAAAAGAAACGAGGGTTAGATTTTCAAGCTTCATGACTTGGCAAGCTCCTGATAAATAGTTTCCATCTCACGAGCCTGACGCTCCAGAGAACAAAGAGATTGTACAAATTTTTGCCCTGCCAGCGCTATTTTTTGTCTTTCTTGAGGCGCCTCCATCAAAAAGTGGATCGCCCCTGTAAGGGAGGTGCTGTCTGCGGGTTTGGCCATAACACTGCACTCCCCCGGTTTGAAAAGAGTGTTGATCGCAGGGATATCGGTGATCACTACGGGCTTCCCTACGGCCATTGCCTCGGCGATTCCCAGACCAAAACCTTCCCGATGAAATGCCGGGTGGACAAAGATATCAGTAATCGCAAGAATTTCAGAAACATCCTGAAGACTTGGGATGATTTGGACTTTTCCTGCAAGACCCATTCCCTGAATCGCTTGTTCCAGCCTTTCTCTTTCACGTCCGTCGCCCACAATCAAAGCATAGGCCTCGGGATAGGCGGCATGAAGCCGGGACAAGGCTTGGATTAAAATTTGGTGTCCTTTATCTTCTACCAGGCGACCCATCGCAGAAATCACAAAAGCTCCCGGAGGGATGGAAAATTTTTGACGAAGCGCCCCGGGATTTTTTTCCAAATAAAGACGTTGAGAATTCTCCAAATCAAGGGCGTTGTGAATCACACAGATTTTTTGTGTGGGTACACGATGGAGAGACTGGAGCTCATCCGCAACCGGCTGGCTGATCGCCACGACACGCTCTCCCCAGAAGGGAAAAAGTTTTCGCCCTAGATTATTTTTAAAAAATCCATGGCAGGTCGTCACCACCGGAACGCCGGTCATTTTCCCCAGAAAAAAAGCCAGAGCCTGTGTCACGCGAGTATGCGCGTGAAGAATATCGTACTTCTCGCGGCGAATCAGATCCGCGATGGCTTGAAGAGAAAAATACAGACTTGGATCCAAAATACTTTTTTTTCGAATCGGAAAACGGTAGGTTTTGATGCCTTTTTGATGAAAAAATTCCTCGGTCTCACCCCCACCAGAAACCACCGCCATCTCGTGGCCTCTTCGCGTGAGCTCCCCTGCCAAAAGCTGGATATAACGCGTAATCCCGCCAATGTTTAGGTGGGAAGTCAGATGTAAAACTTTGAGCTTAGACCTTGAATCCATCCGGGCATTATAACATTAAGGTGTACTCAGAAAACAAACGGCTACGTTCGCCAGCGCGATTGGGATCGGGCCGGATGGGGTCCGGCGGAAACACTGGGCGAACGTAGCCAAAAACTTTTTCGTACAAAAAACTCTTATGCCGCTGTTCCTGCCGCGGTTTGTTGGAGCTTGACGTCTTCGAGCAACTCATTGATCAGGACAGTAAACGGCTTATAGGCAAAGATGTTTCCACTGGTCGACGCCCTCGTCACTCCAGGAAGCTGGGCTTGGCCTTTGGATAAGAGGAGAGCTGTCGCAGAGACAACCAACCCACCGATACCATCTGCCTCTGTCGGGACGATATTCATCAGATATTCGCTATCGGACAAGTTTTCTGCCGTGACCACTCCCTCAGGGGCCACAATCATGTGAGGGCCCAGGATAGCGTCGCCTAAAGCTGTGGTAATTTGAGCAAAGGTTACCGGGCCCGACTTGATTTCAATGACACGATTAAATTCACCTGTTTGATTGGCAAGGCCCAAAGTCCTCTTATCCGTCGCAACAAAGTTGAAGCGCACACTCACCTTTTCTCCAAACTGCTTAGCCAACCGATCCTTCGTAGCCACAATCTGCTTTTTGATCGCTTCCAAAATAGTCTCATCGGTCTGGTCTTTGATTTTAAAGTTATTCAAGAAAATTGTGGCGGTGTACACGCCATTTTCAGGTTGCAGATTTGCAAATTGGGTATTGGTGATGTCGTTAATCGATTTTTCAATCACTTGATAAAGGACGTCTGTGTTAGCGCCGGAAGCAACGTGTCCCGCGACAAGACCCGCGACTTGAGAAAGCCGAGCGCCATCACGGCCGGTGTAAGCGGTTCCAAAAAGATCAGCAATCTCATTGGCCGTGACCACGCGACCATTAAAGGTCAGGTCTACCTGTCTTCCACCTTTTGAGATCTCCAATACATAACGCGCTGTCTGAGGTAGCGTCTGGGCCAGACGTGCCGCGGCAACCTGAAGCTGTCTCAAAGAAGCTTTTGCGATATCTGCCTGGGATAGCTCAGCTCCGGAGAGAATAATCTGCAAAGCCGTCAGACCTTGTTCTTGAGAAAGAATAAACTGACTGCGGACTTCCAAAATATTGGTGGCGATCTCAGAGCTGATTTCCTCAGAACGGACAACCACATTGGACCCACCGGTCACACGCCGCGCAAAAGCCTCAGCACTGCTGATTCTGGCAAAAGCAAATCTTGCCCCGATCACCTGGGCAGTCTCACCGGATGCGTTCACCAGCTCTTGCACAAGTCTGCTCTTGGCTGATTCGTAGTCTGCCGGCGTACCTGCAATAATCGCGAGGGTGGTTTTGGCGAGACGGGCTCCAAGCGTTTTAGCAGCCACATCGATTGCCGGAGCTTCCTCTAAAATAAAGATCTGACCTCCAACCGCGTCTTTTTTTGTAGGAGCAAGCGTTTGTACTCCAACAGAAAGGCCATTGGCTATCAGATTTCTCCCAAGATGTCTTGTTGTGTAAGACTCACCACCAAATAAAAGATTGCGGGCCACATAAGATTTAACACTGTCGATGACACCCAGACCCTCGAGACCTGTCAACGAAAAGCGGGCTTTGCCCTGCCCCCTACCTTCCAACGCATGACTTGCAACAAAAGTGGGATTCAAAATCACCTTGCCATCCAGCACGCGAGCCAAACCCAGACCATTTTTTTCACTGCCTGTTCCAAGAACCACAAGCTTCCCGCTTGTGATAACCCTGTTCACTTCTTCATTCTTCATCACATCCTGGATGGCTTGAGTGACTCTCGGGCTCCAACTTTCGATCTGTGGAAATAAATCCGGTGCGGCAAAAGCAATAAAGAGTGCGATTCCTTCCAATTTATCCTTTTTACCAAAACGATCCACAAACAAATCCTCAGGCTTGATCCCCGATTGCTTAATAAGGTCTAAATCTCCTTGTAGCTTTTCTCTGAAGTCCGATTTTTTAACTGCGTCTAAAAGCCCGGAAAGATCAGCGCCCTCAACTCCCCGCGCAGATAAACCCAAAGAACCAAGAACTGATAACTCTTTTAATTTTGCAAAAACTGGGTCACTAAGATCTGTTTTTGGTTTGCTCTCTCCTACTGGCAAAGCAGAGGGCTGTAAACGGACTAACTGTATTCCCTTGTTGAGAGGCACTCCAATTGAAATTGGCATGTCCAAGGTGTAGGTGTTGTATATCCCCGCTTCCCCCTCGACATGCATGTCCCGCATCGTATAAGCCTGTTGAAGGTCTAATCCCAGCCAGCGCTTGTCTTCATGACTCAGTTGAATCGTTGTTCTGATTTTGTCCCTCGATGGAAGATCTACCTCTTCCGTTGTGATCGATGCCAAAATAGGACCGCTTTCATCAAACTTAACTGCAAATACTTGGATTTGAGAATTACCAAATATGTGACGTACACGACTTCTAAACACTTCCCCCTCTTGACCTCGGCTAGCCAACTGTAAAAATTTAATAAGCGCAAGACGATGAGTCCGATCACGTAAAGAGGCTTCCGTCACAGCCAAAATATCATCACGGGTTGAGTTCCCTGCTGAATCTGGCTCGTAGTATCGGAACAATGTCGTATCCCATAAACGATTCTGAGAAGGTAGAATCAGACCGGTTACAGTATCCATCGTAAAAAGGCCAAAATACTTATTAAACAGGTCCTGCGCCACTCCCTGTGCTATCCGGGAATCTCCTCGGCCCAAGTCAGTTTGGAACCCACCCACTTGTTGGATATCAACATTGCTAAGCCAATCGTTTATCTGAGCGAAAAGAGATCCATTGGCGGCTAATCGGGCGCCCTCAGCCTGAGGCAAAATAATCCTTCCGTCGTCCCTCGAAGAGACGAGTTCAGTGATACCGTATTCGCCAAGCAAAGATACCAAGGCCAAGTAAACCTCTTTTGCGTCTTTGGCCATCTCGTTGAGTCTGAAATCATCTGGCACAAAATCTGCCCTGGGTAAAACACTGGCTTTTTCAATAAGAAATCTAATGCCGCTTGCTTCATTTTTATCAAGATTGCCCGCAACGTAGAAGGTGATATCCACAAGCCTCTGAAGGCTAATTTTTGAAAGCTCAATGGGATATAGTCTGGGGGCTACAACGACGGCGCGCCCTGTGTTGATCTCCTCGGAAAAAGTAGCGGCGGTATTGAGCTTGGCTCTCCCGGTCAAGAAAGGAGCTGTGATAACGACTATCTGATCCGGTCTTCCTTTTTGGGTCACCTTTCCGGAAAGAATTTCTCGTATCACCCCGGCAACGTTGTTTGCATTTTCAGTCGTGCGGGTAGAGGGATTGATTTCCTTTAAAATATGCTCATCCTTAATTCCGTTCTGATTAAGCACAAAGTGAATCATTTGATTTTCATTGATTGTTTTTCTATCTAAACTTCTCTCTTGAAGGAATTGGGTAAAAACATCGCCGTATTTTGCCTGTATTTCATCGAATAATTGATAAGTCCCTCTCCCCCTTCCTCCCGCCAGCACGATGGGCACCTCTAAAGGCTGGTTGGGACGAGTGGCAAGCGCCGTCCAATACTCGACAAAAGTTTCAAATGTCGCTAAGTCTTGATTTCCATAGAGAGCGAATACATCCGGGTTAAGAGGCATCTGATCCTGAGTGCTTATAGAATTGAAAAATTTAGCAAGCTTATTTTCAAGGTTGGCTCGTCTTCTATTGGCCAGGGCCTCTTTCTCAGAATTCTCAAGAAGTCTAAAGAGCACATTGGCAGCATTCCCACCATGTGGCCTCAATTTAAGCTGGGCTTTGAGATAAGCCTCTTTCATCGTCACTCGATCTGCCTGTGATTCGTACTCACCTTTGAGCGCCAAAAGCTCGGCCTGGTCATCTTCACCCGCAAAGAAAATACCATTGTAATTTGTATCTTCCATCCTGGCCGATATAAGAGGAGACTGAAAGATATTCAAATCGTTAGTATTGAGTATCCCTTGGACAAAAGCAGAAGCCAATGCCTCCTCTACGATCTCACTCACTCTCACATGGCCATCATGGTCATCATACTTTGATGGATAAAGTATGGCTTTAAGAGGCTTATCCGTATTTTGATTTTGTTCTCTTAGTAAATTCACCACTTTCTCAAGCTCTTGACTGCTTGGGTTGGCGGTCACAACAGCCGCCCCACCAAAAATAGCGCCATCCTTTTGGGCGTATAAACCCTCTGTTTCGACATTCAATCTTAGAGGCTGGTAAGAGAGCTCGCCCACTCCCTGGACATCCCTCAGCGACTCCCTTATTTTTGAAAATACTTTATTATTTTCTCCATCTCTTCTCCCATCAACATCAACATCCTTTTGAATATTCTCAGAAAGCATGCCAACCACGACAACATTATTGCCTCTCTTTAGAAGTTCTTTGACAAAAGCATACCAGCTGATCAAAAGGTCATCTTGATGTGGCTCAAAAACCACAACGGTGGAGTTTTCCGGCAGATCCTTAGATTTTATATCTGGGCTGAAAGGATATTTAATCGTTGGAGCCTTCCTACCTGTAAATAATTCTTGGGCCCGCTCCCAATCCGCTTTCATGGAGCTGTACGATGCAGACGCTCTCATGTCATGGCCAGAGTAAATCAGTGCTCTAGAAGAGACATCTACATCCTTTTCTTCAAAATCAAAGACAACCCTCGGAAGCCATGCTTCAAAGAGAGATTTTTGATCCACGATAGGATCGCGAGTCCAGAAGGTAAAATCTGCAGGGTATCCATCTACATCCACATCCAACTTCCTGAATTTTTGCTTGTCTCTAAAGGAAGAGCTTACAACCGCTTTTTTGCCGTAGCTAGTCAAGGTAGTAAGATGTCTTCGCAACATACTTTCTTGATAATGAAAATCGGCATTCAAAACCATGGTAATGGAAGCCTCGACTTTTCTACCACTATTGAGCCGAAGAGACTCTTCTCTAGCATGAGTTACTTTCTCTTCAAAAGTTGCGTCATTGGCAACGGTGATGAGCGTCACCTTATCCTGGAGAGCGTGGAATTTGATATAGTCCGAGGCTTTTGCATGAAGATTGGTAGGAACGATAAGCTTGACTTTCTCAGCAAAGCTGTAGTTAGGAAATCGTTTTTGAGAATTGGTGACGCGAGTCTTTTCAAAGCTTGTCGCTTCAAGATTATTAAATGCCGCAAGGATGCCCGCCTCAAGACGCTCTGTTGAGAAAAATCCTTCGTCTCCGACGATGACATATCGATCTATTTTTTGAGCGATCTGCTTGCGCATTAAGTCCGCTATATTTTCGTTTCTGGATACCTCGGCAATTTCCTTCATGGTAGAGCCTAAACCCTGGAGCTTCGACTTGGCAAGACGAGCCCCTTCGGTCCCTCCTTGGAGAAGATTTTGCACGATGCTTCCAGGTTGGGAAATAATTTGAATATCCTCGGGCGAAGCAAAATCTTTGAAATAATTTTTTTCCGTAGAATCACTCGCACTCAAAACCGGCAGTGCACCGACAAGCTTATAGACATTTTTATAAAAATCGTTTTTTGGCCCCAGCGCTTCGGCATCCCTAGATCTCAGATAATCTTCCAAGCTCACCGTCTTGGGCGCAATCAAATCTTTGATGCCGTTGAGACCATATTGCCACCTATTGCGACGCATCAGGTCTTCGAGTCGTCCCATCAGCGCATAAAACGCCGCGAGATCCGGGCCCGAAACAATCATAGCGGATGTATTGGCGGGAATCACCGATCCAGGATAGATATCCAATTGTTCCGCTGTAGGCTTCTCAATGACTTGAAGATTTCCTCTGGGATCATTAAACATCACCCCATAGCGGTTCACCGCCTCCGACTTGGGCACGTCTGCGGTTACAAAATGAATCCCTGGCTTAATTTTAGGCTCGGCCACCAAAAACACATCTCCCGCCAAAACCACAACTCCGGCCTGACCTTGGGACTTCAGTACCTGTGTATATTGAGGAAGTGCCTGCAAAGCAAAATCAATCAATTTGTGGGTGTCGTCAAAATTGACCAAGGGTTTGGCGCCAAACTTATCCATCAAGGCAACACCCATGCGCTCGCCCTTCCCACCCGCTTGAATAATCGCCACACGCTTCGTTGCCGCGTCAGGAATCTGAGAAAGCACATGAGCCACCATCCCACCACCCTCTATATCAAATTTTCCATTTTCGGGATTGGTGATCACGGTGACTTTAAGATCTTGATGAAATAGCTTGCCTCGTACACCGTCCACATAAGCCTGAATCTTGGCTTTCATCTGGTCATCCAATGCAGTGATTACAAGCTCATCGATACTGGGCGCATTAGCGGCCAATTCTTGTTTCCAAGCCGCTAATTGATTTTGGTAAACAGGGACTAGAGATTCGATGTCCTCAGACACTGCTGGGGTGGCCAAGCGGGCAGCGGCGATTTCTTTTTCAGCGAGCAAAACTTTGATGACCTCGTCTATAGAAGGTCTTTTGGAGAGATCTTGATCGATCATTCTGGTCACCAATTCATCCAGACTTTTCTTAGGATAATCAAAATTAAGACCTTTTATCATCCAGCCAAGCATAAAGATATCAGATGCAG
>CAZCDB010000018.1:22612-23731 GCA_964497635.1 uncultured Planctomycetia bacterium
ATCCTCGTACCCTGCAGAGGGATTCCTTAGTTTGATGAAGTAATGGTACTCGCCTTCACTTTCAGTGACACCGATCCCCAAAAATTCAGGGATTAATCCTTTTTGGCTAAGAGCCTTCAGGGCAACCAAAACCCTGGCCTCTCTTAAATTAAAATCATCGGAATTGCCATAATGCAATTGATGATTAGGTTCCCAGTAAATGTTCGAACGTCCGACCTTAAAAAAGATCCTGCCTGCGGGATCCTTGTCCTGCAGAACGATCGTATTAGCCTTGGCTATTGTTTTAAGACCGTCACTGATGGGCTCCTCGATAAAATACGATTGCAAAACAGAATCATCCTTTAAAACTTTTATCAGCCTATCTCTTAAATCTAAATATTTACGAGCCGGCCCGTAAACATTTTTCTCGTACTCTAAAATCCTCGAATCCCACGAACTGTCGTATTGAGTAGCTTGTCTGATCCTTTCGCTCCACTCCTCAGGATGCTCTCTAAAAATTTGGCCTTCTGCAAGGATTTGCCTTGTCATTTCTGCATAATCACCGGGAGCAAATGAACGACCCACTCCCTTGTATTCGTCAAAAAAATCCTTCAGCCCACCCGTTCTAGACGCAATCACAGGCGTCCCGTAAACATTGGCAATTTGTTGGGAAATACCGGCCGGCTCAAAACGCGAGGGCATAACAAATGCGTCCCCAGCCGCATACAAACGCTGGCCTAGCAAAGGATCAAAACCAATGATCACGGTGAGGACATCCGGGTATTGCTTGGCAAGTCTTAGTAAGTTTTCCTGAATCTGGAGACCTTCAACGTCCTTATCCTCGGCTTGCCCGGTCAGGATAATTCTTGTGCCACGGTGCTGTGGATCTTTCTCGCGCTGTTCGCGTAATGCCTTCACAACCTCTTCATTGATATCCTGCAAACCTTTCTGGCCCGTAAAACGGCCTACTCCAACAATCACAAAATCTTTTTCGAAGTTTTCCTCCGAGATATTTTGAATACTCATCTCGTCCGAAGCGCTGCCTTTTTCAACCTGCTTAATCGTTCTCCTGTCTACCATACCTTCCGCTGGCGCGGGCTCAGCTTCCAGAGCTTTGAGTTGCTTCAAAAGCGCCGCTTT
>CAZCDB010000018.1:23831-24991 GCA_964497635.1 uncultured Planctomycetia bacterium
CCCTTCATCATGGAAAACTTACGCCCGCTCTGATAATCCGCGTGATACTCCATCCCATTGTCAGTGCGCGTGATGATCTCGTGGGGTAGATTGAGAAGATTTGTCGTGGATCGATCGTCATCGCCATCTGGATAGTTGGGAATAATCTGAATGATCGTCTGGCCGCGCTCATCTCTAAAAATATTTTTTCCGATGACCAGGACTTTTAATTCAACCAATCTCCGCACCAACCCGTCAGGATCCGCGACAGCGTTGATCGTGCCATCAGCGTCTAGAAGTTTCTCTGTCCGCTCTTGACCGTCCGCAGCCTTGATCGTACGATCTCCGATGAGGTATCCGTTGAACACACCCTGATAAGCCGCATTGTGTGAGGTAAAAATACCCGCCGTATTTTTGAATCTTTGGCCAAAATTATTTTTGATATAAATGAGAGAAAGAGCCGCCTGCCAATCATTGGCATGCAAAATATCGATCTTGAGTCCAAACCTTTCGCTGATCTGGTCAACGGCCTGCGATAGAATGACAGCCTCCACAAGACCCCTCAGACCATCCGGATCCTGGTACAATCCCTTAAACCAGACACTGTTGGGATCACCCTGAACGTTGTCCAAAAGGTAGTAGGTGACGTCATTGTGCTTATACTCCAGCACATCCACAGGGATAGAGCCATAGCCTGATTTGATCTCTATTGTTTCAATACGCGAGGCTTGGTCTCTTTCGATCTTTAAGCCTGTTTTATTTGGGAAATTGGGCGCAATGACGACAGAGTTGTGCCCACGACGCGCATATCCGCGTGATAAGTCAGCTGTATAGTCAAATTGCCCGCCCGCTTTCGGAGCGCCCTTGCGCCCGCTTTCTGAGACGACAAAAGCAATAGTTTGAGGAGTCTTTGTCTTTTCCATCAAGGCCAGTCTTGCCCCTTCGGATCTAGGCTCCTGAGATCGCCTGGACTGCTCCTGGAAAAGCGCCTCATCCCTGGCTAGATTGAGTTTATAGACGGCCTTCCAATAGGCCTTGGTATTTTTTTCGATCGTAAGAGCTTCAACTCCAGGCACTGTTTCCAAGATATAGCCTGCGTCCTGCATATCTCGAACTTCTTTTTGGATCTCCGCATCGCTCATATCGGCAGGAGATTTATGGGCACTAGCTTCGGCGAGGCG
>CAZCDB010000019.1:0-3489 GCA_964497635.1 uncultured Planctomycetia bacterium
TCGATTTTTTTGTTTTCGAGGAGGGAGTTAAAGATTTGTTCGCCGAGTGTGTCTTTTAAAAATTTACTTTCTTGTGCGATTGCAACTGCCTCTCCTAGGCTTTGGGGTAGCATTTGAATGCCACGTTTTTTACGCTCTGAGGCACTCATGCTGAAAGCGCTCTGTTCCAAAGCTTCAGGGAGCTCAAGACCCTGTTTAATCCCCTCCAGGCCCGCAGAAAGCATGACTGAGAACGCTAGGTAGGGGTTGCAAGCGGCGTCGGCCATCCGAAGCTCAGCTCTCATTGCTTTTTCATAGCCACGCTTGTGGGCCGGCAAACGCACCAACGCCGAACGATCATGCTTGGCCCAGGTCACGTACACCGGGGCTTCAAATCCAGGAACCAATCGCTTGTAGGAGTTAACCCACTGATTGGTTACGATCGCCATTTCTGGGGCATATTTAAGTAAGCCTGCAATGTACTGGCGGCCGATTTTTGAAAGATGGTTTTTATCCGACTTATCATAAAAAAGATTTTGGTCCCCCTTAAATAAGGACTGGTGGACATGCATCCCACTTCCATTCTCACCCTTGAGAGGTTTGGGCATAAACGTCGCATACACGCCATTTTTCATGGCAATTTCCTTCACCACCAAGCGATAGGTAATGGCATTGTCCGCCATCGTAAGCGCATCGGTGTACCGAAGATCAATCTCATGCTGGCTGGGGGCCGCTTCGTGATGACTGGACTCAACCCCAACCCCCATTTCCTCAAGCGTGAGGACAGTCTCTCGGCGCAAGTCAGAACCTGCATCTAAAGAGGTGAGATCAAAATAGCCTCCCTGATCTAGCACTTTGGTAGACTCTGAATTTTGAAAATAAAAGAACTCTATCTCGGGCCCGACGTAGAAGGTGTAGCCCAGATCCGAAGCTTTTTTTAAGTTACGCTTTAAGCACTGGCGGGGATCTCCTGCAAAAGCGACGCCATTGCTATCAACAATGTCTGCAAACATACGCGCCACTGCATTTTCTTTGGGACGCCACGGAAGAAGTTGAAAAGTTGAAGCATCTGGCATGGCCCGCATATCCGACTCATCCGAGCGAGCTAGACTCTGAATTGCGGAACCATCAAAAAACTTCCCTTCACTCATCGCCTCATCCAACTCCTCGAGAGTGATCGCGAAGCTCTTAAGGAGTCCTAAGGTGTCACAAAACCACAGGCGGATAAATTTGACACCATGCTCCTGCGCCTTTTGGAGGACAAAATCCTTGCCTAGGCGATCAGAGCTTTGAAGAGTGGTGTTTTTATTTTTTGGCATAAGGTGTTATTTCCAGAAGGCTATTTTAGGGAATCCACACCGCTTTATCAAGAAAAGAAAAGGCTGCTCTTGGCAGCACCAAAAGCAGCCCTTCTTCTCCAGCCCCATCACTTAACAGTCTGCTCAAAAAGCCCTAGATGCTAGGCGTGAGCCGATGGCCCGACGAGACGTAGTGGAAACTACGTCGCAGGAGGCGCCGAGGCGAGCAACGACGCAGATGGGGCTTTTTCAGCAGACTGTCAAATCGCGACTGGTCCCTCTTCTCCTGTGCGGATACGAACCACGTTTTCGACAGGCGCAACAAAGATCTTACCGTCGCCAATCTCACCCGTTTTGGCGCTCTTGACGATAATTTCGGTGATCTTCTTGACATCCGCGTCGTTCACAAAGATCGTCAACAAAACCTTCGGAAGCAAATCTACCTTAAACTTCCTTCCACGATAGGTTTCTGTG
The DNA here is from genome assembly GCA_964497635.1 of uncultured Planctomycetia bacterium. GTDB lineage: Bacteria > Omnitrophota > Gorgyraeia > 2-02-FULL-51-18 > 2-02-FULL-51-18 > CAMDWQ01. The sequence continues at coordinate 1,752 of CAZCDB010000019.1, forward strand.
ATTCCCCCTTGCTTCCCATGCCCGCGAAATGTAAACACCATCATTCCGGGACAGGCGGCTGCATCCAACGTCTGTTTTACTTTAGCAAACTGCTCTCTTCTGATAACCGCATCAATTCTTTTCATGTGAGTGACTACTCCTCTCTTTCTTAATTATTTAGGAAGTGATGTGATTTCGTCGTAGTAAGCGACAACGCCGACTTCCGGTATATCCAGACCGTCTCTTTCAACGGTGGCCGGCACACGAAGTCCCATCAACTTGTCTTGTATTTTGAAAAAGATGAAAGTCGTCGCAAAAACAAATATGAAGCAGCTTAAAACTCCAACACATTGCGCAACTAACTGACTGGCATCTCCAAAGAAAAGACCTTTCACGCCACCCGCGACGCCATTCCATCCATCGCCATAACTTCCATCGGCAAATAGACCTAAGCTGAGAGTTCCCCAAGCGCCGTTGGCACCGTGAACCGCAATCGCACCCACGGGATCATCCACTCGAAACGCTTTTTCCACAAAGAAAACCGCTTCGACCACTAGCCATCCTGAGACACATCCAATAATGATCGAGGAGAATGAGTTGACGAAAGCACAGGGAGCCGTAATGGCAACAAGACCCGCCAAAAGTCCGTTACACATCATGCTCGGATCCGGCTTGCCAAAACGAAACCACATATAAAGCGTCGCCACAAGAGCTCCGGCGCTGCCCGCAAGCATCGTGTTGGTTGCGATAACACCGATCCTCAGATCGGTTCCTGCTAGCGTGCTGCCAGGATTAAATCCAAACCAACCAAACGCCAAGATAAACGTCCCAATGATCGCCATGGGGATGTTATGCCCTGGAATTGCGTTCGCAGAACCATCTTTATTAAACTTGCCAACACGAGGCCCGATCACAATCGCACCCGCCAAAGCCGTCACACCACCCACCAAGTGAACCACGGAAGAACCGGCAAAATCGACATGCCCATGTCCCAACCCGAAGTTCTTGCCCAGCTGTGAAAGCCATCCAGCGCCCCAGACCCAGTTTCCAAAAATAGGATAAACAATCATCGAGATAAAGAAGCCGTAGATAAAAAACGCAGAGTACTTCCAGCGCTCGGCCATCGCACCGGTTGGAATGGTGACTGTCGTATCCATAAACACCATTTGGAACAAAAAGAGTGTATAAACCGCCACATCATAAGTGCCTGCTAAGAAGAAGCCTTTGGTCCCAAAAAGTCCAAAACTCTTCCCAAAAAGCTCGATGGCAAACTCAGAATCCAAAACCGCGGTCCCGCCCCCCAAAGCACCGATAGCTCCTACACCACCAAACATGAGGGCAAATCCACAAATCCAGAAACCAATCATACCGACCGGATAGACCAGAAAGTTCATCGCCATCGTATGCGCTGCGTTCTTGGCCTGGCAGAATCCTGTCTCCACCATCGCAAACCCCGCTTGCATGAACATGACCAAGAAACCGGTCAGAAGCACCCATACAAAGTTGATTGAAATTTTGTTATGACCTGCGGTTGCCGCGACTTCTTCGAGTGTCGGACTCCCAGCGACTGCCGCCGTCACATCCGCAATCGTACCGGTGTTTGCACCGGATGGGTCACCAGCCGCCCAAGCAGGCAAAACCATCAGCACTCCTGCAAAGAGGCTGAATCCAACAAAGCCCAAAAACGTTTTCCTCTTAAACTCTCTCCAAACCATAGTCCCTCCCTCTGTGTGTATTAATACTCAGAGTTTAAGGAATA
>CAZCDB010000019.1:3589-17493 GCA_964497635.1 uncultured Planctomycetia bacterium
ACAGTCCCGGGGTTTGTACAAAGAAACTTCAAAAGCTGAAACTCAGTAAATGTCAGATCAATCTTTTTATCGCCAATTTTGATCTCGTATTTGGCTACATCAATGGTGATTTTGCCACGCTGGATGGTATTTTTTTGATCGACTTTGTGGATTCGCTTAAAAAGCAACTGAATCCGCGCCACAGCCTCCGCCGTTCTTAAAGGACGATACAGCACCTCTTGAATCCCAGAGGGAAGATCGGCTGATTTCATCTCCGCTTCATCCATCAAAAGAACGATGGGAATGTCTTGGGTCTGTGGTTCTTTTTTGAGGCTATAATAAAAATCCATGATCTCAAAATAAGTGGATTTGGGATTGATCACAATGATATCCGGAGACTTCTCGGAAACCGCGTTGGCAGAAATACCATTTTTAGGAACTAGGTGGCTAGTAAAATGGGTCTCTTTTTTAAGAGCGTCTTTTAATTCTAGCCCTTGCTTATTCTGATCCCCTACGATGAGAATATTACCAACCATAGTGCGTCATCCCCACAATCGTGATGTTTTCCTGATTTGCTCGCTGAATCAAGTCTTCCTTAAACAAAAGAATTGATTTTCCGGCCTCAATCCCTAAAACACAAGAAGAGACCGCTTTCATCATCTCTAGAGTATGAACCCCAATACAGGGTAAGTCAAACCGAACGCTTTGATTGGGTTTGCATACTTTGACAATCACGGCCCCACTCTGTCCTAGCGCTCCGCCTCGACGGATCGTGGAATCTGTCCCTTCAATAGCCTCCACCGCCAAAACAACCCCTTCTTTTACCACAACGGTTTGCCCGATGTCTAATCGACCAACTCCTTTGGCAATTTTCCATCCATAACGCAGATCTTTCCATTCGCCTTCCGAGGGTTGACGTCGTGTCAGAACCCCTTGCGGCGCCATCGCCTCTTTTAAAAATTTTCTGGAATCTAGAACCGAAATACCGCATTTCATTTTTAAAAAAACCTGAAAAGCTCTTAAGAGATGATCGTCCCCCTTGTGAGCCACGCTTCCGATAAAGTTTTTGGCCGCAGAATCCATTTTAAAGACAGGATTGTAAATCTCTTTTTTGGGTACGCCACCCGCAAGCATTACTTGGCGGATTTTTTTAGAACGCAAAAGCAGGATCAGCTTCTCAAGCTCTCCCAAGCCCACGGTGTGTGTCTCCAGAGCAAATTCCTGGACTCTTGGATCCGTAAAACCCTCAATCCCAAAAACAATCACTTGTTTCCCCAGAGACTTGGCCGCTCGTGCAAACAGCAAAGGGAATTCCCCCTGCCCGGCAATCAGACCGATGGGGGCCTCCGATACGTTTTTATTCGGCCACATGAGTTTCTAGGTCATTTCTGACAAAAGACTTTGCGCGGACAAGACCTCTTTTGGAAGATCGGACAAATTGGAGAATTTCCTTCACATGAGCGTCACTAGCATACTCTGTCTCGATTTCTTGAATCGCGGAGGGAAGTGCTTTTCCCGAGGCAAGCAATGTTTTAAGAACTCTTCGGATGATTTGCCGATCCAAAAGAGAAAAACCCGCTCTCTTTAAACCAATCGCATTCAATCCGTAAAAAGAAGCGGGGTTCCCATCACAGGTTGAAAAAGGAGGAACATCCACAACCACTTTTGAGAGCCCACCAATCATTGCATAAGATCCCACCCTGACAAACTGGTGGATACCACTTAAGCCCCCAATCGTCGCATGATCTCCTACGTGCACATGCCCGCCCAGAGCGACGGCATTAGCAATGGTGTTATGATTTCCGACAACACAGTCATGAGCGATATGAACATTGGTCATTAAAAAATTTTTATTCCCAATAATTGTCGCTGCATCTTCATTCATAGCTACATTCATCGTCACATATTCACGAATCAGATTATCATCCCCTACTCTTAAAGAAGAACGGCCGGAGGGTTGGCGTACTTGCGCTTCCCCACCCAAACAAGCGTAGGAAAAAATCTGGCAACGCTCCCCAATCTGGGTATTTCCTTGGATCGTGACATGTCCGGCAAGCCGCGTGTCCCGTCCAATAGCAACCTGGGGACCCACCAGGCAATAAGGCCCTATCTCGACCCCCGCAGCAATGCGCGCGTGTGGATCTACAATCGCTGTTGGGTGAATCTTAGTGCTTACCATCAGACCTAGTCTCCCAAAGTAAACATGATTTCAGCGCTACAAGCTTCCTGCCCATCCACCCAGGCCGTCCCCTTCACCACCCCGATCTTAGACTTCATCTTGATCACTTCAACTTCCAACTTCAGCTGATCTCCGGGAACTACCATGCGCCGGAAACGAGCCTCATTGACAGCGACCAAGTACGCAAGCTTTCCACTGTTTTCGCTTCGGGAGAGCATCATCACACCCCCCGCTTGTGCCAACGCCTCGACAATCAGTACCCCTGGCATGACTGCCTTCTGAGGGAAATGTCCTTGAAAAAAATGTTCGTTGGCGCTGACATTCTTAATCGCGACCACACGCGTCTGACTCATTTCCAAAATACGATCCACAAGTAAAAAAGGGTAACGATGTGGAAGGATTTTTTTGATCTGTTCGCTATCTAGCAAAAAATTCTGCGAACCAGGTTCTTTAGTGTTTTCCATTTTTCATTTGCCTCCTAATCTCTGTAACCAGTCGGTGATTAAGTGCGTGTCCGCTACGAATTCCGACCACCTTCCCCAAGATTGGAAATCCTGCAAGACTTAAATCCCCCACAATATCCAAGACTTTGTGTCGAAGACACTCATTGGGAAAACGCAAAGTTTTTGCATACAGCCCTTGAGGATCCACCACAATGTTGTTTTCAGGCGTCCCCCCTAAACCAAATCCCCGCTCCTTTGCTTCCTCGGCCTCTTTTAAAGTACAAAATGTCCTGGCAGGTGCGATTTCCTTTGAAAAATTTTCTTCGGAGATAATAAACTGGGCCATCTGCTGACGCAGTCCCGGATAATCATAATCCAAGCAGTAAGCAACCTCCAGTTGATCCGATGGGAAAATTGAAATCGCTTTCCCCGGCTCATAACAACTGATAGGCTCCTGGATCCGATAACAAGCTAGCGTCTCTTCCTGATTCACCAACCCCAGACGATTAAAAATAGTAACAAAAGGAAGTGCACTACCATCCAGCGCTGGAATTTCATCCCCTTCCACATCCACCCGGAGATTGGTAATTCCCAAACCGTAAGTGGCCGCCAACAGATGCTCGACCGTCAAAATCTGAAGATTCCCATCACCAATAGCGCTACAGCGCGACACCGAACTTTGTGAAATCACAGACAGATTATGTCCCAAAACTCCGACAGAAGCGCTTTTCTTAAAAAAATGAATCCCCGTCCCCGCGGGGGCCGGCCTCAAAAAAACAGTCGCTGTCTTTCCGGTATGAAGACCAATCCCGGAAATACTGCCTTCTGTTGAAATAGTTCTCTGGACAGCCTTCACGCGGGCCCGGCCGGACCCTTGGATCCATCCAGCTTTTTTCTTATTTCGGCGATCTCCTTAAATAGATCGGGCAGTCTTGAAATGTAAGCAAAAAGTTTCTTTTGTTCCTGGATTGGTTTGGCTGGGCTTCCCAAAACCACCGCATGGGCCGGAACAGGCTTGGTCACTCCGGCACCAGCCCCAATAATGGCAGAGTCCCCGACTGTGATATGCCCGACGATCCCCGCCTGTCCAGCGATGATGACATTTTTACCGATTTCCGTGGACCCTGAAATCCCAGCCTGTGAAACAATCAGGCTATTGGGACCGATCACCACATTGTGAGCGACTTGCACCAAGTTATCAATCTTTGTTCCTTTTTGGATCCATGTTTTTTTGAATCGACCGCGATCAATACAGGCATTGGCTCCAATCTCCACATCTTCTTCGATAAGCACAAAACCTGTATGAGGAATCTTCTCATGCTCTCCCTCATGGGTCTCATAGCCATAACCATCACTGCCAATCACCGCTCCGCTGTGGATGATGCAACGATCTCCCACCTGCGTATATTCACGAAGAGTCGCATTCGGATAAATCAAAACATTTTCACCAATCACACAACCAGGACCAATAAAAACACCGGCTCCCAAAGAAGATCCAGAGCCGATTGAAGAGCCTTCCCCGATGTAAACATGAGGACCCACAGAAACTCGGGACCCTATCTGAGCACTGGCTTCAACCGTAGCGGTTGGATGAATCCCTTGAAAAAAATGAACAGGGGCAGGTGAGAAATGCACTGCAATTTTAGTGAAGGCTTTGGAAGGATTTTGAACACGAATCAAAGGCTTGTTCGGACACTCAACAGACAACGGCACTAGGACAACGGCGGCTTTGGATTCCTGCAAAAAAGGGAGATATTTATCGTTTGCTAGAAACGAAATATCTCCCTCTTCAGCTTCTTTGATTCCGGCAACGCCCGTAACTCGAGCGCTTTCATCGCCCCCTAGAAGTTCGCCTCCGACAAGCGCGGCGATCTCCTTTAACGTAAGAGTTTTTGACGCCTCACTATTTTTTCTTGGTGCTATAGGAGTCATTCAATGCTTTGGTCACTTGCGCCGTCAGGTCGCTGTTCTCACCCTTATAGACAAGAACGCGGTCATTAAAAATAAAGGAATAGCCCTGACTTTTTCCAAAACCCTGGATCACCGTCTCGATTTCTTTTAAAATTTCTTGAACCATGGAATCACGCTCTTTACGAAGCGCATCCCGCGTCACACGATCAAATTCCTGCAAAGTCTTAATTTTTGCATCAATCGCAGCCTGCTTATCATCTTTAGCTTTGGCCGCAAGAAGCTCCGCCTCATCTCTCATCTTCTTGACATCAGCTACCATCCGATCTCTCTCGGCCTGTTTGGCATTGCCCTTGGCCTCAAGCGCTTTGTCAAAATCCTTGGTCTTCTGATAATCATCAAAAGTACGAGCTAAATCCACATAGCCAATTTTTTGATCCGCCGCCAAAGATTGTACAGGAAGTGCCATCACCAAGCCGACTGCCATCAAAATTGTCGCAAATACAGAGAAACATTTCTTCATACCCAATTCATCCTCCTATGTGTTTGATGATAATAAATTTAGAAGCCCTGGCTTACGCTAAAATAAAAACGTACTTTTTTGTTTTCTCCCTGCACATCATCCAAAGGATAGCCCATGTCTAGCTTGACCGGCCCAATCGGAGTCTTGATACGCGCTCCAACACCGGTGCCTGAGAAAACGCCTCCCGATCCAAAATCACCAATCTTCTCCTGGACATTGCCGGTATCAAAAAATACAGCTCCCTTGATCAGATCTGGATAGATGGGGAAAGTTTCTTCGATATTGGCAATCCAGTAGGCATTGCCACCAATAGGGTCATTGGTTCCCGCGTCACGAGGCCCAATACGGCGCTCACGGTATCCGCGGATCGTGTTCGCTCCGCCCGCAAAATAGCGCTCATAGATAGGCACTTTTTCAGAATCATCATAAGCATCGGCAATACCCGCACGCAGCTTAAGCTCAAGCACCTTATCGCTCCAGTGCTTATGATAAGTGCTCCCCTGACCATAAAGCTTTGCAAAATCTCTGTCACCGCCCAAGACTCCGCCCGCTAGCTCCCCCGTCCCTGAGAGAAGAAACCCTTTGGTAGGGTTGTAAATATTGTCGCGCTCATCATGCGTGAGTGTGAGTGCCAAGCTGGAGGTGGTATTGGTCCCCACTTCCGCCCGCAAATCAGCCGAGGCGCTGTCTGGGATATCGGAAACTTCAACCTCTTCAAACTTGTACATCAAAAGACCCTTGTCATGCTCGGTAAATTCCTTGCCCAAGCGTAAATCAAAACCCGTCCGCTGTTCATCATAAAAGAAGCCGGAGTTGGAAGAGCTGTTGTATTCTTTTCTAAAAATATCAAAACCAAAAGAATAGGGATATCCAAATACCCAAGGCTCGGTAAAGCTAAGCTCGGCATTCTTTCGCACACTGCCTAACTCCAAGCGGAGACCAAAATCCTGGCCTGCGCCTGTAAAGTTTTTAGTGTTTTGCCAATCAAAATTTTTCTGACGGATCTGAACAAAACCAATGACGGAATCAATGGAGCTATAACCCCCACCAAAACTAAACTCACCCGTCTTTCCTTCTTTCACTGTTACCACCAGATCTCTTGAGTTGGGAACAGAGCCCTCTTCCGTATCAAAGCGGACATCTTCAAAAAATCCAAGATTATAAAGTCTCTCTTTGGAACGCTTAAGCTTGGCACCACTAAATGATTCTCCCGGATAAGCTCGGAGCTCTCGACGGATGACGATATCTTTGGTTTTGGTATTCCCCAAAACACGAACCTTATCCACATAGGTCAGCTGATTTTCAATGATGGAGTAGCTGATATCCACTTTATCCGTGGCGTCATTGTAAAGAGATTCTGATTTGATTTGGGCGGATAGATAACCTTTGTCAAAGTAAAGATCTTGGATATTGGAGACATCCATACGAAGGCCGCGACGCGAGAAAGGCTTGCCTTGAATCATATTGGTTGCTTTGAGAATCTCATCGGACTTTAAAACGGAATTCCCGTTGAAAGCGACTGTTCCCACAATATACTTCTTCCCTTCTTGGATGTTGAGCTTAAGAACAATATCTCCGGTCTCCTTGGCGGGAGCTGTCTCAGCAGAAACCTCGACATCGCTAAAACCGGCTTCATCATAAAGCGCTTTGATTCTCTCAAGATCTTCTTCCAATTCTTCCTGCTTGAGATACCCGGAGTGAAACCAACCCCACCAAGACATCGCCTTGGTTTTCATGATTTTGGTGATATCTCCTGCGGGGATCGCCGTATTTCCTGTTACTTGAATCTGGCGGATGCGCTGCTTCAAGCCTTCATTAATCATGATTCGGAGAGTGGCTTGGTTGGTGTCAGGGTTAACATCAAAAGAGCTCTCAACCTGTGCCTCTGAAAACCCTTTTTTCTCATAAAGCCTCTTGATGGCCTCGACATCGTCACGGACACGTTTTTGGTCGATAAAATCTCCGGTGACGGACTGCATCTCTTTCTTAAGGATATCTTTGGCAATTTTACTATTTCCTTCAATCTTGATCTCAGCTAAAACAGGTTTTTCGGTCACCAAGAAAACAATCTTGATGCCATCCACCACATCTTCTTGCTCAATCCGGACATCCGAGAAAAAGCCCAGGCTGTACAAACGCTTCAAATCTTCATTGAGCACAGCCGAAGACACGGGTTGGTCCACCTGCGTCTTGACTTTAGCAAGAATGGTTAAGCTGGAAACTGTCTTGTTGCCGCGAACATCCACTCCACGAACCAATTTGGCGTCCTCTGCCGCAAACACCACAGTTCCGAAGAGAAGAAACAGAGAAAAAACAAGGTGAGAAACTTGGGTTATTTTTTTCATAAACGAGATTTTAACACAGTCCTTTCTTTATATCAAACAAGATTGCTATTAGCAGACTGTTAGTGCGCTTCTTCACGTCGTACCAGTTCTGCATTTTCAAAACGGGTATATTCACGAATAAAGGTCAGATGGACAGAGCCGACGGGGCCGTTACGCTGTTTGGCAATGATCACCTCGCACTTCCCACGATTCTCTTCGGTAGGGTTGTAATATTCCTCTCTCAACAGAAGGATGACCATGTCGGCATCCTGCTCGATTGCGCCGGATTCTCTTAAATCAGACAGTTGGGGCCTGTGATCGTTGCGAGATTCCACCGCACGCGAGAGCTGGCTGATCGCAATCACCGGCACATGGATTTCACGCGCAAGCGCTTTGAGAGACCGGGAAATCTCAGAGATTTCCTGCTGACGGCTTTCGGAATTGGCACCGCCTTGCATGAGCTGGAGATAATCGACAATGATCATTTTGATATCAAATTGAGCTTTGAGTCTACGCGCTTTGGCCTTGAGCTCCAAAACTGTCAGTCCCGGCGTATCATCAATATAAATCGGAGCTTCTGAAAGCTTTGCAGCGGCACTGGTGAGAGCCGGCCAATCCGACTGAGCCAAAAACCCGGTACGTACTTTGTGGGCGTCCACACGAGCGCGCGAACAAAGCATTCTTTGAATCAACTGCTCTTTGGACATTTCCAAGCTAAACATCGCCACCGGCACTTTTAAAATCATGCCCGCGTGTTCAGCAATACATGTCATAAAAGCACTCTTTCCCATTGAAGGACGGGCCGCGATGATAATCAAATCGGAAGGTTGGAGTCCCGCGGTTTGCGTGTCAAACTCATGAAAACCGGTCGCAATCCCTGTGATATGCTCCTTGCGCTGATAGAGACGGTCGATGACTTCGATTTGGTTGCGGACGATATCCTTGATGGGAATCACGCCCCCTGAAAATTTTTCTCCCGCGATTTCAAAAACGGTCTTTTCCGCCCGATCCAAAAGTCCGTCCACATCTTCGGTGGTGTCGTAGCAGTCTTTGACAATCTGGGTGGCATTGGTAATTAGATGGCGAAGGATATATTTCTCCTTCACAATTTTGGCGTAGTAGAGAATATTGGCAGCTGTCGGAACCGCGGTGGTCAGAGAAGCAAGGTAACTAGCACCTCCCACCTCTTCCATGGTTCCCTCTTTATACAGAGTGTCCGTGAGCGTCACCAGATCAATCGCTTTATTTTGATTAAAAAGAGAGACCATGGCCGTAAAAATCTTTTTATGGGCATCCTTATAAAAAGAGGCGGGGGTCAGCATTTCAATCCCCAAGGCAATGGCCTCTTCCTCAATCAACATGGACCCCAAAACAGCCCTTTCGGCTTCTAAGTTTTGTGGGGGAAGCTTCTCTTTAAGAGTGGACTCTTCAAGGATCATTTTTTCTTCACAATCCAAACTTTAAGTTGAGTGCTGACCTGGGAGTGTAGCTTGATGTGGACTTGATAAGCCCCTAGTTTTTTAAAAGGCTCTTCGAGATGGACTTCTTTTCGGTCGACCAAAAGATTCTGTTTTTTTAAGGCTTCAACGATATCTTGAGAATTGACGGCGCCATAAAGCTTGTCTCCTTCACCGGCACTGACTTCAATCGTCAGAGACATCGCAGCCAGCGTCTTTGCCAGCTCTCGCGCACGAGAAATACGATCCACTTCCTCTTGAGCCAAACGTTTTTTTTCTTCTTGGAAAGATTTTAGATTTCCGGGAGTGGCGGCCTTGGCTTTGTTGTGGGGATAAAGAAAATTCTGGGCAAAACCTGACGAGACCTTTACGACCTCGCCACGTTTGCCTAGCTTTGGATCGTCCTGGAGAAGAACGACTTCAATATTCATACCCCTAAGTCTTTATTCAGCGACGAAAGGCAATAACGCAATCTGGCGCGCACGCTTGATCTGACGAGTCAAGAAACGCTGAGACTTTGCACCCGCTCCAGAAATACGGCTGGGAATGATTTTCCCGCGCTCGGTGATGAAATAACGTAGACGATTGATGTCTTTAAAATCAATAGTCTCGATTTCTTCGGGCTTAAATTTGCAAACCTTCTTCTTGATAAACTTCTTTTTAGGATCTACTTTTTTCTTGATGATCTTCTTTTTTAGAAACACGTCTCTTCCCCCTTTTAAAATGGAACTTCTTCGTCGCCTTTTCCGCTACCGGAAACATCTTCAAGTTGAATCTCACCCAAGTCCTCTTTGCCGCCACCCATCTCCGTCACATCTTTAGCGCCGGAGCCTGAGCTCTTCAAAAACTGAATGTTGGTTGCAATGACCTCCAGAGTACTGCGCTTTTGCCCATCAGGTCCGTCCCAACTGCGGCTTTGCAAACGTCCCTCGCAAAATACCGGAGAACCTTTTTTCAAATACTCGCCGCAGACTTCCGCCAGCCGGCCCCACACCACCACGCGAACAAAACTCGTCTCTTCTTTTTTCTCGCCTGTCTGCAGCTTGTAAACACGGTTCATCGCCATCGTAAAACTAGCAACCGCAGAACCACTCGGAACATAACGAAGCTCCGGATCCCGCGTCAAATTCCCAATCAGAAGCGCTTTATTCAGGCTAGCCATAGAATACTCCCAATAACTACCGGTCTATTGAAAAAACAATCTGATTAAAAAGCCTCAGATGCGAGGCGCACGTGAGAGAGCGCGGAGACGCTATGGAAATAGCGTCGCACAAGCGAACGAGCGAGCAACGATGCAGATGGGGCTTTTTCATCGGATTGTTAAAGATTGTCTTTGTTTACCAGCAAAAATCGTAGGATGTTGTCGTTTAGACGTAGAGACTGTTCTAGTTTCTTGGTCGACAAGGAGTCCAACTGGAAATTTAGGATGACATAGTTGCCGTCCTGCTTCTTGTTGATTTTGTAGGCCAGTCTTTTTTTGCCCCATTCCTGCAGCCCATCGATACGACCCCCATTTTTCCCGACAAGATCTTGAATCTGACCCACGAGCGCCTTGGAGGCATCTGCGGATAAATCGGGATCTAGAATAAACACACCTTCATAATTAACCATTGCTTCTCCTTTTTTCCTGTAACTGACTCAGCCGCTTCACGGCCGCTTCAAAACCTTCGCTGATCCAACTCTCACAAACCAAAACTGCTCGTTCTAAAATCGCTTCTGTCTGTTCCGCCTCTTCGCGAGTAAACTTCTCAAGAACGTAAGCGTTTAAATCCTTAGGCATCAAAGCACTACGGACTCCAAAACGAAGCCGGGGAAAATCCTCGCCCCCCAGAGCTTCAATCGCCGATTCTAGACCGTGATGCCCACCCGCGGATCCCGCTTCACGAATACGAAGCTTGCCAAAATCCAGATTGACATCATCCGAAACCAGAAGGATTTCTTGCGTCTTCGGCCGATACTCTCGTACCAGCCCCGCCAAACAATCCCCCGTCAAATTCACAAACGTGACCGGTTTTACAAGCAGAGCCTGCTGAGTCTCCACCGTCACAGCTTGCAACTTTTTTACTTCTTTCCATCCACGAGCGACTCTGTGCTTTGCCGCTAAGCGGTCCAGCACGTCAAAACCGGCATTGTGCCTTGTCCCGTCATATTTCTTGCCGGGATTCCCAATACCAACAACAAACTTCATTTTACTTCTTTTCTGCTTTGGCGTCTTTCTTGGGCTCTTCCTTCTTCTCGCCAGCCTTGGTCTCATCTTCCTTCTTCTCGCGGAGGACTTCGACTTCAGGCGCCACAGCGTTCGGATCTTCCGCCTTCGGCTCGACCGGCAGCTTCACATGGAAAAGAAGTGTGCTGGGATCATTCAATACTTGAATTTTATCCGACAACACCAAATCCCGAACATGGATAGAACCATTGAGTGCCAGTGCCGAAACATCCACATCAATGTGTTTGGGAATATCCATCGGCAGACAAGATACCTTCAAGACACGAACCGGATGATCCATCACACCCCCGTCTTGCTTGACGCCAATCGGTTCTCCCTGACCCACCACTTCCACCTCGACCGTGATCTTCTCCGTCAAAGAGATCTCATTAAAATCCACGTGAAGAATACTGCGCTTTACCGGATGATACTGAACTTCTTTAATCAGGGCCAAACGTGCTTTCTTCTTTTCTTTCTCGATCGAAAGATTGATCAGCACATTTTCACCCGCCGCATCATGAATAATCTTTGAGATTTCACGATTGTTGAGCGCAATAGCCACCGCATCTTCACCGCGATGATAAACAACTCCAGGGACAGATCCCTCTTCACGCATTTTTTTGACTTTTTCTTTACCCTTGGCTTCTCTTAAAGTTGCTTTAACATTGATCTGTTCCATTGGTTCCCTTCCTTTAGTTAAACAAACTGCTCACAGACTCTTCGCCGTGAATCCTCTTGATAGCCTCACCTAAAAGCGCAGACACGGACAAAACTTTAAACACCTCATCCTTCTTCTGAGAAGATAAGGGAATGCTATCCGTGATCACAAACTCCTCGATCGGCGACTTTTTGATCCTCTCAATCGCGGGGCCCGAAAGAATCGGGTGTGATACCGCCGCAAATATTTTGATGGCCCCTGCTTTTTTAAGCGCGACAGCCGCCTCACACATCGAGCTGGCTGTTGCCACAAGATCATCCACAATCACCACATTTTTTCCTTTGGTTTCACCCAAAATATTCATGGTCTCGGTGTGCTTATCATCAATACGACGCTTATCCACCACCACCAAGTCCGCTCCCAGTCTTTTGGCATAGGCACGAGCCATCTTAATCCCACCCACGTCAGGAGAAGCCACCACCAAATCTTTCATTTTCTTCTTTTTAAAATAATCCACGATCACATTGACCGCAAAAAGATGATCCAGGGGGATATCAAAAAAACCTTGAATCTGGCTAGCATGCAAATCCATCGTCAAAACACGATCTGCCCCCGCCTCCACCAAAAGATTGGCCACAAGCTTGGCGGTAATCGGCACACGAGGCTGGTCTTTGCGATCCTGTCTGGCGTAGCCAAAATAAGGCATCACCGCCGTGATCCGACGAGCCGAGGCACGCTTCATCGCATCCATCATGATCAAAAGCTCCATGAGATTGTTGTTGGTGGGTGGGCAAGTCGGTTGGACGATAAATACATCCCGGCCACGAACATCTTCATTGATCTTAACGCGAATCTCTCCTTCGGAGAAAGTCCCCACCAGAGCATCCCCTAAAGGCACACCCAAGTTCTTAGCAATTTTTTTGGCCAATTCAATGTTGGCATTTCCTGAAAAAATCTTAATCTCGCCGTTCATCGTGTCTCTTTTTCTTTATTTTTTATTTTTAATCTTTAATTTGTTTATCACTCTCGCCGGAATCCCAACCACCACCCCGCGATCTGGAACATTTTTATTTTTTGTCACCACCGACCCGGCGCCCGTCACTGCTAGGCGTCCTACAATCACCGGCGCTACCAAAATCGTACCACTCCCAATACTGGCACCCTCTTTGATCTGGGTGACATGCTTATTCTTCCCATCATAGTTGGCAGTGATCGTACCGGCACCGACATTGACTCTCGCGCCCACCTTAGCATCCCCCAGATAAGACAAATGCTTGATCTGCGTGTGATCCCCGATGGTCGAGCGGACAATCTCCACAAAATTTCCGACCGTCACATAGCTACCAATGTGGGAAGCGCCACGAATGCGGGCAAACGGGCCAACCGTACATCCACGCCCGATCACCGACCCTTGCTCTAGGACTGTATGGGGTAGAACCGTAGTATCTTGCCCTATCAGGACGTCCGCGTCAATGGTCACGGTTTGGGGGCCTCGGATACGAACTCCGGCCTCCATCCACCGGTCCAAGATGCGCGCTTGAGCAATCTCTTCGACTTGGGAGAGCTCTTTTTGGGTGTTGACCCCCAAAACTTCTTCGGTGTCCCCGGTGATGACGGCTCCCACGCGTCCTTGCGCGGCCAAAATCTCAATCATATCCGTTAAATAATATTCTCCCTTTGCTCGGTTCTTCTGAATCTTGAGAAGACCCGCACCCAGCTTGTCCGCGCTAAACACATAACAACCAACATTGATCTCACGGATCCTTTTCTCATCCGCCGTGGCATCATTTTCTTCGACAATCTTTACTACCTCTGCCGAAGGCCCTCTTAAGATCCGTCCGTAGCCAAAAGGTTTCTCAAGCTCCACGGATAAAAGAGAACAATCTGTTTTTTCTTGAATAAAATTTTGATACAGCGCTTTCACCGTCGATGGAAGAATCAGAGGTGTGTCACAATAAAACACAAATACCGCCCCGCCCCATCCTCGTAAAGCTTTCATGCCGCAGGCCACCGCGTGCCCACTGCCTAGCTGCTCTTTTTGCTCGACGCAAACAAGCTTCTGACCCAGATTGAGAGTCTTTAAATACTCACGAATCAAAGCGTTCTGGAAACCAGCAACCACCACAATTTTTTCACAACCGGCTTGCCGAGCCCGGTCAATGAGCGCCCCCAGCATCGGCTGACCACAAATCGTTTGCAGCGCCTTAGGAAGCTCTGAACGAAGCCT
>CAZCDB010000019.1:17593-23579 GCA_964497635.1 uncultured Planctomycetia bacterium
TTGCGATCAAGGGTCGTTGCAACGGACTGAATTTTGTCCAGAGCACGAAACCCGATCTCCCCCTTACCCAAACGCCTCTGAATGATTTCATTGAGCTGAGAAAAAGTCCCCCCGCAAATAAAAAGAATATTCGTCGTATCCACCGAAAGATTTTCAGCCGAGGGATGTTTACGACCCCCTTGAGGAGGCACACTCGCCTTCGTGCCTTCCAAAATTTTAAGCAGTGCCTGCTGAACCCCTTCTCCGGAGACATCGCGAGAAATGGATACGTTTTCGGAAGTTTTTCCAATCTTATCGATCTCATCGATATAAACAATCCCCATCTCAGCGCGGGGAATATCGTACTTGGCATCTTGCAAAAGGCGCTGAATCACATTTTCCACGTCATCTCCGACATAGCCGGCTTGAGTGAGTGTCGTGGCGTCGCAGATCGCAAACGGCACTTTCAAGGTTCTGGCTAGAGTACGCGCCAACAAAGTTTTCCCGGAGCCGGTGGGTCCGATCAAAAGCACATTGGATTTTTCAAGCTCCACATCGGAGGTATCGGTGTGGGAGAGTAGCCGCTTGTAGTGATTGTAAACACTGACTGAAAGCTTCTTTTTGGTTTCTTCCTGGCCGATCACATACTCATCCAAGGTCTTTTTGATTTGCATCGGCTTGGGAAGCTCTTCCAGCTTCAAAGGTTGTGGGGCTGGAGCCGCCTTCTCACTGATGGGACCCTTGGAATCTTTGGGCGTCTTCCCATCGGTTTTTTTAAGCGTGTCATGACAAAACTGGACACAGTCCTCACAAATAAGGACATCGGGCCCTGAAAATATCTTCTCATGGCCGGTCAATGCTTTTTGACAAAATGAACATTTCTGCATAGCTTTTATTTTCCCAAGAACTCATTTTTTAGTAACTGCCCCGCATGGATTCGAACCATGACTCTGGCCTCCAAAGGGCCGTGTGCTACCGTTACACCACAGGGCAAAAGGTTACCAAGTCGAGGCGGTAAAAATCTGCCAGGATTGATTTTGACTCTTTAAAATTTTCATCGCCCGGGCCGCTTCCATTTTCGAACGAAAAATACCAAAAACAGTGGACCCGCTTCCAGACATGAGACTGCCCAAAGCCCCGTGCCGGATCAGTTCTTTTTTGATTTTGAAAATTGTTGTAACTCTATTATTTAAAGATACTTCCAAGCTATTGGTTAAGAGCCCAGATACGCGTCTTGAGTCTCCTTGGTAAATAGAGTGGAGCAGCATTCTAACATCGGCCTTAGGGGGTGTCAACCTCTTCACAGGTAGCCCTTCATAAGCCTCCTTTGTACTGATGCCAAAAGAGGGTTTGACCAGGCAGTGCCAAATAGGCCTCTTGGGAGGGCTGATTTTTTTAAGAATCTCTCCCCGGCCACTGCCGAGCGCAAGCGGAGTATCTAGAATAAAGAAGGGGACATCACTGCCTAGCTCAGAGGCAAGCTCTAAGAGTTTTTTTTGAGTCAGGCGGAGCTTCCAAAGACGGTTTAAACCCAGAAGCACTGTCGCCGCGTTACTGGAGCCTCCCCCAAGCCCCGCTGCCACGGGAATTCTTTTTCTTAAGTGAATTTGCACTCCCCGCGCCACCTGATATCGCTCTTGTAGAAGTCGTGCTGCCTTCCAGGCTAGATTTTTTTCGTCGGAAGGAATGCTGGACGTGGAAACCTTTAGGCGAATTCCCTCTGGAATCTCTTTTAAGGTGATCGTATCTCCTAAGTCAATTCTTTCAAACAAAGTCTCAAGATTATGAAATCCATCGGGGCGACGCCCAAGGACATGCAAAAAAAGATTGATTTTAGCGGGTGAGAATAATTGGATCGATGAGGCCAAGGGTTAAGGCTCTTAGGATTACGGATTGGGGGCAGTGGCCGCCGACTCATTGGGTGCGGCGTTGGGCTCGGAATTGGGTCCGGCAAAGCCAAATAGCTTAAACGCCTCTTGCACCGACTGCGATTCCCGCATGAAACGCTTTACAAGCTCATCATCCTTAATCTTATTTTTTTGATAGTTCAAAAGCGCTTCCCGATCCATCACAAATTTTTGACGGTTGAGATAGTCTTGGATTTCAATCTGGTCAAAACCGGTAAATTTGTACCCCATCAAAACCTCATTGACGGTCTTGAACACATTGAGCATGGTTTTCTGAGGATCATCTGATTTCATGGAAAGAATCGAAAACCGATAATCTTTTTTCCCGCCGTCAGTCTCAAACACGCCATCCACCAGAATGAAGGTATTATCTTCCTCGGCCCCTTCATCATCTTTGGATGCCTTGGAAGCTTCTCTGGCAAAACCATAGCGGATTCTTTGAACAATTTGCTCCGCCAAAAAATTTTCAAGCCTGATTTCTTTTAAAATAAAGGGGCTGTTACCTAAAGCATCTTTGACGTATTTTCCCTGGCCAAAAAGAGTACGATTGATGGACTCCTCTACCCCGATGGCTTCCGCGTTGGCCCGACGGGTGTCTTCAATCGACCGGGTGATCGTCAGCTCGTTGTTGCTTTTTTTATCTCGCAAAACAATGGAGCAAAAATCAATCGGCAGATCTGTCGAGAGAGCCACACGGGCCAGCACTTGAAGGACTCTTCCCATTTTCTCATGAACTTCTTTGGGAATTTGGCCTGTAGTGTCGATGAGCTCATCGACATAAAGAAGGGCTCCCACCGTCTTTCCCACCACACGAGCGTTGACGCTGAGCTGGTAGTCCTCAAGGCAAAGCTTCTCAATCGTCTGGGGAACTTGAGCCGCAGGATAGGTGTAACTAGACACACAACCAGAAAAAAACAGGGCGGCTAGAAGAAAAATAAATCCTTTCCTTCTAAACGCCGCCTGTTGTCTAGATAGGGACGTATTTGGAAGCAACGCGGGGATTCGCTTTCCCGTATTCTTTAAATATGGCTTCGATGTCATCATAGTCGAGCTCTTCTTTTTTAATCAGCTCTTGAGCAAAACGTTCAAAAAGAACGATTTCACTCTTTAGAAGAGCCTCTACTTCTCTCATACAGTCTTGGACAATCTCATGCGTCTCAAGATTGAGTTTTTGCTTCACATCTTCGGAGAGCTGGTTAGCAGGGATAGAGCTAAAGTTACCCACCCATCCGCTTCTTCCCATACCCAGATCCCAAACCATGCGATGAGCGGTCCACATGGCTTTCTCAAAATCATTGTGAACGCCGCTTGTCGTCGTGCCAAATTTCATCTTTTCTCCGACATAGCCGGCCAGAGATACTTTGATATTGGCGATCAACTCGTTGCGATCAATCGAGTACTTATCATCCGGCGGCAAATGTGAAACAAGCCCAAGAGCTCCCCCACGCGGAATGATGGTCGCCTTAAACACATCGTCGGTCGGATGAAGCAGATAAAGAACAATCAGATGCCCGGTCTCATGATACGCGGTCATCGTCTTTTCTTTTTGGTTCATCTTGATGTTGCTCTTAAGACCCAAATAAATTCTTTCCATGGCTTCGGAAAGATGAGCTTCTTTGATTTTTTCTTCTTTGTTGCGCGTGGCAATCAAAGCGGCTTCTTTGGTTAGGTTGGCGATATCGGCCGGGCTAGATCCCACGGCTTTACGGGCAATTTTCCCATAGTCCACGTTCTCATCGCACTTCACCTTCGAAAGATAAAAACGCAGAAGATCTTCTCTCTCCTGCATCGAAGGCTTGTTGACAAAGATTTTGCGGTCAAAACGACCGGGTCTTAAAAGCGCTTCATCCATCACGCTTTCAGGGGCATTGGTGGCTCCAATGATGACGACGTTTTCTGAGGTCGCTCCCAGTCCGTCCATCTCAACTAGAAGCTGGTTGAGCGTCGTATTTCTTTCTTGAACACCACCCATTCCGATGTCATGAGTACGCTTATGGCCAATCGCGTCGATTTCATCGATAAAAATGACACAGCCGCCATCGGCATAAGCCAGGCGACGTGCCCGCTTGAAAAGCTGGCGTACACGCGAAGCACCCACACCCACGTACATCTCGACAAACTCAGATCCCGACATGGAGATAAAAGGCACGCCGGCCTCCGTCGCCATGGCTTTGGCCAAGTAGGTTTTTCCACAACCCGGAGGACCCATCATGAGCATCCCGCGGATGATATTGCCCCCAATTTTCTTAATGCGAGCGCGGTCTTTAATCAGCTCAACGATTTCCTTGGCTTCCGCTTTGGAGGCATCCATCCCGATGACATCTTTCCAATGGATGTTGACTTGCTCGCTCTTGACCTGGCCCTTACGGAGTTTTTGCATCCCTCCCTGGAGTACCCAGGAATAAAGAACGACAAAAACCACCGCACTGACCGTGGCCTGTAAACCCGTGGTCGATAAAAACGCGACCATGTAATCCCGTTGGTATTTGTCTAGAGAACCCAAAGACGCGGCGGGAAACCAAAAAATAAAAACAATCCATGCCGCAACAGCCAACTTCGGCCACTGATTCCACCAAAATACCTTTACTTTTCTCCAGAACACGGGAAACTCCTTTTGTTATTTCTTCTTATGACGATCGCGACGACGACGTTTTTTTCTTTTGTGAACCGCCATTTTATGGCGTTTTCTTTTTTTACCGCAGGGCATATTGACTCCTCCTCTTCTCTAGTAAATCACTTTATTTAAAGGGTATTCGATAATCCCCTCGGCCCCAGCTTCTTTAAGCTTGGGGATGAGGTCTCTGACAATCTTCTCATCAATAATGGTATCAATCGCATGCCATCCGGTGACCATCAGACTTGAAACCGTCGGATTTTTCATCGCAGGCAAAAGAGAAATCACACGCTTTAGATTTTCATCGCTGACATTCATCTTAAGCCCTACTTTAGCCTCGGCATGAATGGCTCCAACCAAAAGCATCGCGATATGCTGCATTTTTTGCTTTTTTTGCGGGTCCGCCCAAGTCTTTTTGTTGGTGATAAATTGTGTGGTGGAGTGGCAAAGCGTCTCGACAATTCTTAAGTTGTTGGCCCGAAGGGAGGAGCCTGTTTCTGTCAGCTCAACAATCGCATCCACAAGACCCGAAGCGACCTTGACTTCCGTCGCGCCCCAGCTAAACTCGACATCTGCTTTAACTCCATTTTTTTGGAGGTATTTCTCGGTGTATCCTTTAAGCTCTGTGGCAATCCGCTTACCCTCAAGATCCTTGATCGACTTGATCGGAGAGTCATTGGGAACCGCCAGAACCCAGCGCACCTGATTCATCCCGGACTTGGCGTAGTGAAGCTCTTCGACTCGAATCACATCCGAGCCATTCTCTTGGATCCAGTCTTCCCCCGTCAAACCACAGTCCAGAGCCCCATCCTCCACGTAACGCGACATCTCCTGCGCCCGGATCAAAACCGCCTCAATCTGAGGATCATCAATATAGGGGAAATAAGAGCGGGAGCCGACCGACACATTGTACCCGGCCTTCTTAAACATCTTGAACGTAGATTCCTGAAGACTCCCCTTAGGAAGCCCCAGCTTCAACTTTGAACTATTTGAGCTCACAAAATACCCTTAATTATCTGAAAATAAAAAAGTTGCGAAAAAACACTCTTCTTACCAATAGTGAGCAAAGTTTAACACGCCCCCACCCCAAAGTCAATTTAAGCACGAAAATAGATCCAATTTGCCCCAATAGTGCTGGCCTGAACCACCCTTTCATTTTTCTACGTTCCGGCCGGTCTTCCTCATTCGGAAGACCTTCGCTCGGCTTCTACTGGGCTTTGGACTTACCTAAATCCTCCAGGCTTTGCTGACTGAACTTCTATTATCGATTTGAATGGGCGGCCTAAGCCTCGCATAAAAGCTCTCTGGTAAAATAAAAGGGTGGTTCTGGCCTACGAGCTTATACAACTAAAACTGGTATTCGTCATCCCGCTAGAAACTCTCTTTTTTGGACGCGTTGGAGGAAGAGTGCCTGCCTCGCCGGCAAGGCGGGCGGCCACGGTGTCCCGCCGCAGAGGCGGGACGAGCGCGATTTCTCCACCGAGTC
>CAZCDB010000020.1:0-23369 GCA_964497635.1 uncultured Planctomycetia bacterium
AGAAATTCATGATTTTGGCTCACGGACATAAAATGCAAGATCCCCTTTTTGGGAGCCACCCCCAAAAGATCTCGGCAGACAAGAGCGTACAAGCCAAGCTGCATTTGGTACTCCTCCGCCTTGAGCTTTACCTGGTCAGGGTTCAACCGGTTGGTTTTATAATCAACAACGATCCACTCTCCATCCGACCTTTGATACACAAGATCGATCTGACCCTTCAAAAGACCGTGAGGTGTTTTGTAAATAAATGGTAATTCAGGGTAAACACGCTTCGATCGTAAAATCTCCTCCCCTAAGGAAGATTTCCAAAAATACTTCATCGCTTCAAGCGCCTGATCTTTTTCGTTTTCGTTTAGACCCTGAAGCAATGAAGCAAAATGATCCGACTCTAAGACCTTCCCTTGCCTGGCCCGGCACAACGAAACTTCCATCAAGCGATGAAAAATAGTTCCAAATTCATTGCGCGGAGACCGCTCGGCATCCTCCGGATCAAAAGATTCAGGCTCCGCCGAAAAATCAGAAGCAGGCGCCGTTTTAGCCACCACCTCCGAAACCGTAAGATCCAGAGCGCTATCGTAAGGTTTTGGGATAAAATCAAGCCGGGAAATGAGTGGCTCAATCAATGTTTCCATGGAAAAATTTTTTACGCTTGTTTGGATCGGAAGCTCAGCCGCCTTAGCCACGCTCGTCAGAATAGGTACTTGCAAGTCTTTTCCCCGCCCCGTTTCAAGAAAATCCCTCACGCGAGCAATCCAAGTGCCACTTTTTGCTCGTGAACCGGACAAAATAAGCCTCTCCTGCGCACGTGTCATCCCCACATAAAAAACACGCTCTTCTTCCTCTTCTTCCCGCCGGCGAAGCTGGATAACGGCCGTCTCATAAGCCTTATCCTGAAGTGGCTCATTTTCCTTATCAGGGTCTGGATCCGACCAACCAAGACCTGCCTCAACCGTCGCGGCGACAAAGCCGGGACCAAAACCTGGCTTCTTCCCTCCAAGATTAGCCAGCACAACACAGGGGAACTCAAGACCTTTGGCCGCGTGGATACTCATCAACACCACAGCCTCCGCGCCCTCTGTCTCCACACGGGCTTCAGCACCCCCCTCTTCTCTTTCAGCCATCGACCGGAGATAGCGCACAAATTCTGTCGCATCAAAAGAAGTTTTTTCTTCAAGAGACCGCGCAGACTCGACCAACTTTCTGATGTTGGCCACCCCCTGCATACCGCCGGACCTCGTCAGCGCTACCGCCTCATAATGACTCCACAGCATCGCCCGCTCCAAAAGATCGGAGACCTTCAAACTATTTTTAAGCAGACGCGTAGATTCAAGGAAGTCTGAAAACTTCGCCGTTTTTTGAGCATCCTCTTTTGAAAGATTTTTGATTTTTTCAGGGGCTTCCAAAACACTCGCCAGAGGCTGTGGATTTTTACTCTCTTTTTTGGCAGACTGCGCCAGCCAAAACAGTCCATCATCCGAAACGCCTACCAGCGGCGAACGCAGCACAGTCGCCAGCGACACATCCTCCCAAGGCCGGTCCAAAAGCGTTAAAAAATGGACAAAATCTTTGACTTCGGGTCTTTCGTAAAAACCTTTGGATTTTACGGAATAAAAAGGGATGCCTGCCCTGGCCAGCGCCCGCTCATAGAAAGGCGCCTGCGCCGTCCCACGAAAAAGAATCGCAATATCTCCCCACTCCATCGGCCGGCCATCACCGGCTTGGCTTTCAACGCGCGCGCCAGATTCAACCAGTTGGCGAAGATGAGAGGCTAAAATATCCGCCTCCAACATCCGGGCAGATTCAAGATCTTCCACAGGAAGTTCTTTTCCATAATCAACGCAGATCGTCTCCACTGTGCCGGATCCCGGAAAAGAAAATTTTTTGGCGGGGTATAAAGGGTCAAAACCGCTCTCCGAAAAAAATTGGTTGGCAAATTCAAGCACGGCCGGGCGCGAGCGAAAATTTTCAGAAAGTGGTATTTTTTTTCCCGCCGCGGCCTCATAGCGCAAAAAAAGTCCTGGGTCCGCATGTCTAAAAGAGTAAATCGACTGCCGAACATCTCCCACAACAAAAAGATTGTCCTTTCCTCGCAAAAGATCAATCAAAGCCGCCTGCAAAGGATTGGTATCCTGAAACTCATCGATAAAAATATGTTTAAATTGTTTTCGGTAGCGCTCACGCACCGCTTTTTGAGCAAGACTAGAGCCGCTAAGAAGCCGCAAAGCCAGCTGCGGCAAATCATCAAAATCTAGCAGGGCCTGCGCTCGCTTTTGGCGCTCATACGCTTCTGAAAAAAGTCGGAATACACGTAGAAACTCCTCTTTTTTGGCGGCGTAAACCCCCTGGAGCGCGGGACCACGCCAACGATCAAACAACTCCTCTAGCTCCACCACCCACTCTTTCATTCGCGCGCCGCGACGATCAATCTCCAAAAGCTCTCGAATTTTAAGAAAATTTTTAAAATCAATCGGGCCAGACAAAAGCGGAGGTACTTCCAAAGCTGCCACAAGGGCCGCGGTCTGGTTGGCCGCTGGTTTTGCCGATCCCCCGGAAGAGGACGCAAGATCTTTTCCTTTTTTAAGATGCTCTAAGAGATCACGTGCCGCTTGTTTGGCGGAACTTGTCCCGTCTTCGATCGATAAAATTTTTTCTTCCTCTCCCATGGAACGCCACTGGGCATAAAGATCTAAAAGTGCCCTACGCACACGCTCCTCACCCCGCTCTGCCAAAATCGAAAGCCACTCAGGCTGATCGTGCTGTGCCTCAAACACACTGGAAAGAGCGCGGGTCATGAGCAAATCCGCTTCCCCCTCCGAGAGAACGCTAAAATAAGGATCAATTCCAGCCTCGATAGGATTTTCGCGCAAGAGACGAAGGCAAAAACTATGAATCGTTCCGATATAAGCTGTCTCCAGCAAGCGCCGCTCTTGGCTGCGGCCAAGACTTAAAAATTCTTTTACCAGTCTCTCTTTCATGCTGTTGGCCGCTTTATCAGTAAAGGTGACCGCCAAAATCTCTCCGGGCTGAACCCCTTCCCGCACCACCGCTTGCACAAAACGATGCACCAAAACCGAAGTTTTTCCGGAACCAGCAGCAGCGCTGACAGCAACATCCGCGCCAAAAGAATGGACAGCAACCGCCTGAGCCTTCGATAGATTAGCCACGATTTTTCTTGGCCTCCACCCGACAAACCGAATCCCATTCACAAAAACGACAGTCTTTGGGAGCCACTTCAATACGTCCGGAGCGAATCTCCCGCACCGCCTGTCGTACACGTTCTTGGGTTTGAAGCAAAAAATTCTGTAAGGATTCTCCACTCAGGCCAGAATCTTCACGCTTCCCCGTTTTTAAAATACGATGCTCCATGCCGGCAGGCTGCAACCGCAAAAGGTGGCTAGCCGCCAAAAGATAAATCGGCATTTGAATCTCTTCGGCTTTCTCAACCTTCTTTTTGAGCGAACGACTGGAGCTTTTGTAGTCAATGACCATCGCGCCGCCGGAAGCATCCACGTCAATGCGGTCAATAGAGCCTTTGAGCAAAATCTCCCCAGAGTCATCCGGCAAACGCAAATAGTCCGCTTTGCCCTTGCCAAACGAATACTCAAAATACGTTGGGACAAAATCGGCGCCGGCCAAAGACAACTCAAGATCCACATAGTCCCCCAGCATCCGCCTCATCAAAGAAAGCCAGAGCATTCTCCGATAAAGCGGCGCCGAAGCCAGCGGGCTTTTTTCAAAATCCCTCTCAAGAATTGCTTCGAGATCTTTTTTCATTTGAGTGGGATCTTTGAGGTGGGCGCCCAAACGCAAATCTTCGGGGGAAAATTTTTTAAAATATTGATAAAGCGTCTCATGAAGAAGCGTGCCCCGATGCGCCTCTTCACGACCTTCGGCCGGTGGAGTCAAACGCAGTAAATCTTCGGCAAAATAACGAAACGGGCATCGCAAAAAAGCCTCAAGGCTGGAAGCGCTAAAGGGTCCGGCCGCTTGCAAAAGCCGACGCCCAACCTCCGGATCCAAAAAAGCAGCCCCCAAAACCCGTGAGGGTGCGTAAAAAGCCGACAAAAGCGGCTCAGGAGCCTTCCAACAAGACAAGATTTTTTCAGCAAACTTTCTATGGGGACCCCCTTGCGAAAAAAGCGCCGCCACCGACCGCTCGACGTCTAGGCTGCTCTCCCACTCTTCGGGTTCGGGTAAAAAAGAAGAGGCATCTTTTAAAACATGCTTTACAGACTCTTTTTCAAAACAGCGCAAAACCTCATCGATAAAAAAAGAGGCCAATACTGGCTTTCCCTCGTTGTTGTGTGTCGAATGGGTCAAATAAATTTTTTCTTTGGCGCGTGTGAGGGCCATGTAAAAAAAGTAGCGCTCTCCAGCCTGCCTCCAACCGCGCTCTTCAAGAACCGGGTCATTGCCGTTCAGCAGGTGCCGCTCGGCATCCTTAAAAAGAGGGTCTTCGTTCACGCTTTGAGGAAACACCTTTTCCAGCAGGTCCGCGACAAAAACCACCTTATACTCTTTTGGAAGCGCCATCACCACATCGTAGACCTGCACACGATTACGGCCCAGAGGTTTGGTCGATAAAAGACCTTCTTCCATCCCAAGCAACATCTGACCAGAAACCTCCGACCCCGAAAACCCTTCGGAGCTTAGGCTATGCCGGCGAATGGACGCTAAAATGGACTTGATCGAAGCCATCGCCGCAATATCCAAATCCTGGGCTTCACCCGGCAGACACTCGAAGGCTTTTAAAAAAGACTCGATCGCAAAACTAAACGTGTGTGCGCTAGAGGCTTCTTTTGTACGCTGAGAAGCTTCGGTTAAAAACCGTAAAAAATGGCCAGCCTCTTCCGGCAAAGAGGCCTCCAGACACAAAGAATTCCAAGCTTGCGCCCCTTGAACGAGATTTTTACGAAGCGCCGCTTTTTCGATCTCCAGAGCGCTCTCAAGCGACAAAATTTTTCTAAAATAATTGGACTTGGCCAAATACAAAACATCCTCACGCGGCCAATCCTCGGCCCCCAGTTTCAAAAAACGATAAAGTGCTACGGCCAGCCCGCTTTCAAGAAGCCTTTTTCGCTCATGCACAGCCACCGGAATATCAAATTCGCCAAATACCGACTCCACCAGGGATCGCCGGCCGCTGACGGACCGAAAAATCACACAGATATCGCTGTAGTGATAATTCTCCTGCCGGTAGAGGCGCTTGATCTGCCTTGCGATCATCTCAAACTCGACGCGCTGGGATGGTGCCGACAAAATTGTGACCGGTGAAATTCCCGGATAAGCCTTGGGGGAAGAATAAAAAAGCTGAGACTCCAAATGCGTCAGCGCCGGATTTGATACACGATGGCTTTGGGAACCCAAAGAGAGGGTCTTAAAACCCGCCCCTTCCAAAAATTTTTGAGTCCGCTTAGGATACCCAAAAAGTAAATCCCCGGCTGGGTGCGATACATTCAGTGTCAAGGTGACCACTGTTTTTTTAGCCCACTTGGAAATTAAAATCAGAAGTTTCTGCTGAGCCCGCGTAAAATGATAAAACCCGTCAAAAATGATAAGCTCCGGCGAAGGACCCTCTTCCTTTAAGTCTTCAACCTCAGCCAGCGCATCCTCAACCTCCGAAAATCCCAGGGTCTCAAGCGCGTGGTGATAACGCTTAAAAAAAATTGAGAAGTCTTTGTATTTTTGGGCGAAAACAGGATCACTTTTTCGTAAAGGTTGGACACGCTTTTCAAATTCGCTGACAGAAAGAAGTCCGGCTTTAAACTCGCGGATTGTTTCAAGCGCCAACTCCTGAAAACCACGAAAACCCACGGAGGAAGCAAAATAATCAAAAGGGTTTTGACCGGTGACACCCTCTTGGGAAAGCGCCTGAACCACCGCCAGACGCCGCGCCGATGCGGTCGGACGGGCTAATCCGCGCCACCCCAAAACTCGTTCCGCCAAATCATTGATACTAAGAATGTGGGCGTTAAAAAGCCCTGGCATTCCTTTTTTTAAAACAAGATTCTGGATGCGGTCGGCATGTTCGCGGCTAGGAAGAACAAAATAGGAGCGGCTATCAATCCCGGATTGGCTTTTAGAGATTTCTTGGCGAAAAAGATCTATACAGCGAGTGGTCTTCCCGGTTCCTGGAGGAGAAACAAAAAGTTGTAACTGAGGCATAGGCTTCCTTTCCAAAACTATTGTACTTAGAAGCCTAAGAGATTGCTAAAAAATTACTTACGGGGGTGAGACTTCACAATATCCATGGCCGCACGAAGCTCGCGGACCACGTCTTGCTCAACTTTGTCTTCAACGACAATCTTGCGGACAAAATCTTTTCCGCTGGCACTGGTCACATACATCGGCCAGAGACGGTTAAGCGCTAGCGCCTTGATATCAGCGATGGCATCATGGGAAAAAGAAGCTCTTTCCTTGGCCAAAATACCGTCCAGGATATCCCCTGTCAGCTCTTCCATGTAGTTGGTGAGCAGAAACTTATTCTTTTGTTTTTTGGCTGTTGCTAGCATATTTTTATCCTTTTCGCGGTGAGTATACACTATCTATAGTGAAAATACAAATCCCCTTAAAAAAAATAATTACCCTTTAGACCAAGGCTCAATCAAGGTCTGAAAAGCTTCCTGGGGACGGGCAAAGTAGTAGCCCTGCCCCAGAGAAATCCCGCACATTTGTGCGGCTTCACACTCTTCCTTCGTCTCAATTCCCTCGCCAACCGTCAAAGCCCCAATCCCCTTGGCAAAAACAATCAAAGACATTAAAATCTGCTGTTTTGTTGTACTAACATCGATCTGCCTCATCAAAGACCGATCAAATTTAATAAAATCAGGTTTGAGAAGCGCTACATCTCGTAAACTCACCGCTCCACCCCCCACATCATCAATCGCCACGGAAACCCCTTGCTCTTTGAGCTCCGCCAAAGCCACCCGGACCTTATCAAAGGATCTTAAAATGCTCTGCTCCGTAATCTCAATCACAATATTCTTAAAGCCAATCGCTCCCTTTTCAGCAAAAATATCCCTCATTTGCGACGCATCCATCAACGTCTCATGATTTAAATTTAAAAAAAGCTTTGCCTCTTGAGATAAAGTTTGGGCTCTCTGCAGGGCAAATTCAACACACAAAAGATCTAGCTCTTTAACATGATTGGTCTGTCGTGCCACGCTAAATAACGTGGTCGCCTCATTCGAGGGATAATAAATCACAGGCCTTGAAAGCGCTTCATAACCGACCACACTTCTCTGCTTCATATCCACAATAGGCTGATAAAGCGTCTGGATTTTCTTTTCTTTTAAAATCGTGAAGAAAAAAGCGGCATATTGATCAGGACTGGCGGTGGATCCCGGGATAGAAACACTTTTGACAATCCCAGGAAAATGAATCTCCTGAGAAGTATTGGTCGCCGTAGCCAGTAAATTTTTCTTAGGGGGATGATAAATCGCATAGCAGCTGTTGGGCATCTGATGCATAGACTTTTCAAGATCACCGGCGATGCGACTGATTTCGGAGGCTTCCTTAATCGCCAGAGATTTATTTTCAATGATGGATACCGACACACTCATGAGGGGAAAGTGCTTGATAGTGCCTGAAGCGTCTCTTTGAGCTAGAAAACGCCTCTCACGATCCTCCGAATCGTAAAAACCTGCGATCTCCGAATCAAAATTTTGGATAAAAGCTTCCGCGATGGGGACCGCCCGCTCAGGGGTTGTCAAAACAATAAAATCATCCCCTCCGGAATGCCCGATAAAATCATGCGCCTCCCCATAAAGCCGGAGAGCTTTTTTTAGCATTTCACTGGTGCGAATGATCACCTCATCTCCACGAGCATCCCCATAAGCCTTGTTAAACACCGCCAGCTGGGATAAGTCGATGCATAACACCGAAAATTTCTTGCTGGATTTAAAAGCCTGCTCAATTTTTAGCACACTGGATCGGGTTCCGGGCATGTGCGTCAAGGGATTGACGTCAAGCTCATTGGTATTTTTTTGGATTACATGTTCAATGGCAAGCTTTAGTTCAGTGGAAGACCCGTTTTTCTGAAAAACTTCATCCAGCATCTTCGCTTCTTTTACAGACAGGGGCTGCTTTTGATCGACAAGAAAAATCAGCGGGATATATTTTAGAACGACGTCCTGCTTTAAGCTCGTAGCCAGCATCCTCCCCTTCCCATCATCAAAGGCCTCATCGACAAGAATTAAATGTGGCACTTCCTCATAGATCGCCTGGAGCACATCTCCATTTTGGTGGAGCAGGATATCAATCCCAATTTTTGGCAAGTTTTTGCTCAGTCGGCTGATTTGCTTTTGGTCTTCAGAGATCAACAATACTTTTATTTTCATGACTTCCTGTCTGTGTCTTCGGTTTTCACCACAATCAAGGTAATATCATCATGCTGTTCGGCTTTGGCCATAAAACGATCCAAAGCCTTGATACACTGATCTAAAATCTCCTGGGCAGAACCCGCTCGATACTGCGAAATCACTTGAGAGAGCCTTTGGATTCCATACTCTTCCTTCTTAGGATTCCTAGCCTCACTGACTCCATCCGAATAAAAAGCAAAAACTTCACCACGCTCAACCGGCCGCTCAAGATTGGCAAAGGTGACGCCTTCCATCACCCCAATCGGCATCCCCTCTTCCGGCATTAGCTCTTCAGCAGTGCCATCCGCCTTGACGGTCACTACCGGCAGATGCCCCCCATTAGAGAGTACCATCCGGCCGCCAACCACATCAAATATGGCATAACTCATCGTCACAAACAACCCCCCCGTCGAATCCGAAGAAATAGCATCATTGACCTGGCAAAGTGCCTTGGAGGGATCTAGCTGGCTTCTGGCGGCAAATTTGAACTCAGAAACAGCCTTGGCCATAAAAAGAGCGGCCGGGGTGCCTTTGCCCGAGACATCTCCCGCCATCACCCCTAGTTTATTCTTATCCGTAAGGGGAATAAAAGCGTAGAGATCTCCTCCCACCGCTTTGGCAGGGCGAAAGTGGACAGCCATCGAAAACCCTGGGACTTCCGGCATCGTTGCGGGTAAAAAACTTTTTTGGATTTGGCTAGCGATTTTAAGCTCGCTCTCGATGAGCTCACGTTTTCGCATCTCCAAGAGAACTCGTCCAAGGGTCATGCTGGCGTAAAGGGCGGCAAAAATAACCATCGGATAAAAAAGATCTAGCCACCATCCAAAAGCAAAAAAGGCGCCGACCACTAACTCCATAAACAAACTCATGATTGCCAGCGTGTAAAAAAGAGCTTTAAGAGGTCTTTGATGAAATAAAATCCAAATCAACAGAGAAGCAAAACAAGCAAGCAACAGTAAATTAATAGATCGACTTGCGCGACGAATAAAGTCTTTTTGAATAATATTATTTAATACATTTGACTGGGATCCCACCATAGGATACACGGACTGAATAGGAATAGGGCTTGTGTCGTGCGAAGCGCTTGTTGTAAGACCCACAATACAAATCTTGTTTTTAAAAAAAGATGTGTCTATCGCGGGTTCTTCCCCGTTGATTATTTGGTCGTGAGAATAAATAATGTCAAAATATGATTTGTGTTCAAAAGTTTTTTCCCATTTACCCGCGTAGCTAATTGAGAAACAACCCTCCTCATCCAATGGAATTTCGATATCTTTGGAGAGTTGTATGGATTTTCCTGGATTAAAAAAAATGTTCTTGGACCCATCCCCATACAAATCAGCCGCCAAAGAAAACATTAAATGATAATAATTTTTTCCCTCCATTTGAATTACGGGCATGACACGACGTCTTTTACCATCGATATCTGCTTTTGTATTAAGAAAACCGCTTCCACGAGCGACGCGTTGATAGTCAGGCAAAACCGCTGAGCCCATCTTTGTTGCGGTAACCACCCCATTCCCAGCTTTTGGATCAGAAAAAACATATCCAAAATATACATTATTGGCAGCCTTTGCGGTCTGAACAACAAAGGGGTCTGAGGAAGGGGCCGGATCTGCAAATACGATGTCAAAAAAAACAGCCTTTGCTCCGAAAGCTGCAAGAGCCTGGATTAGCCCTGCATGATATTTTCTATCAAAAGGAAATGCTCCCAACTGCTCCACTGTATCATCATAAATATCCACATGAACAATATCACTTAAAACCGGCCGGGGGCCGCGGATCTGGCAGCGCCAGTCGTAGGTTTGGAGTTCGTAGAGTTCAAAAACACGAAAATAGGAGCCCAGGCTCACCAAAATAAAAGCAAGGGCGCAAAGCGCAGGCTTAATCAGCTTAGGAGGGAATAATTTAATTTCTCTTAGCTGCAAAATTGGATTTAGACACTTTTGTCGCCATAGGAGTCTCTGTCAAAATCGGCTCGGTGATGATAGCGGAAACATTCTTTCCCTGCGCCGCTAATTTCGCCAAACGCGCTCTCTCTCGCTCCGCCTTAGGTACTTCCTTGCCCTTCATAAGCACTTTCCAAGGATGATATTTGACATCATCGCTAAATTCACGAAAATTCTCCGAGGTCTCTCCAAAATTATCCATCATCCCACTGATTTTTGGTCGGTTTTCCACGACAATCTCATCCACGTGACGAGTGACGGTGCTGATATCTTTAGCGGTCTGACTGATGTCTCCGGCCACTTTCTTGCCGATATCCACAAGCTCTTCCATCCGGAAAGGCTCCGCAGTTTTGATCCTGTCCCCTTCCCCGGCGTAACCCGCGGCAGAACTACCGGCTTTGATCTCGATATACTTTTCTCCCATGAGACCGAAGGTGGCCGGCGTCGCAACGCTGTCCTGACGAATACGCACCCCATCCCGAATCCAAAGATCTATTTCCACCAGCGTCTGATCTCCATCCAAGAGCTTAATGTCTTTAATCTCACCCACCTCCACACCCGAGAGACACACTGGAGCGTGTTTCTTGACTCCCCCCGTGTACTGAAACTGAGCCTTCAGAACATACCCCTGCTTGGTCCAAGTAATCTTGCCCACTTTCATGGTGATCGCCACAAAAGCGATCAAGCAAATAACGACAAATATTCCTGTCTTTGTTTCATTATTGATTTTCATTCTTTTAAAACCTCCATGATTTTTTTATCAACCCTGCTTAAGCTCTGTGGTTAATTGCTCAAGATAATTGTCCCCTTTTTGAACAAAAGAGATTGGGCCCTCTGCCGTACCGTTAATAAACTGCTGAATGATAGGGTCTTTTGAATTGCGAATTTCTTCCGGAGTTCCAATCTGAAGAATATTTCCCTGGTGCAGCATGACAATGCGGTCAGCGATACGAAAAACACTATTCATATCATGAGTCACGACAATGGAAGTAATCTGAAGCTTCTGAGTCAAATCCATCGTTAATTTATCCACCACCCCGGTCATGATAGGGTCCAGTCCCGCCGTCGGCTCATCGTAAAAAACGATTGAGGGATCTAACACCGTCGCACGGGCCAAACCGACTCTTTTTTTCATACCCCCTGAAAGTTGAGAGGGCATGAGATCCTCAAAACCCCGCAGACCCACAAGCTCTAGCTTCATCTTGACCATGATGCTGATCACCGAGTTGTCTAGCTGAGTATGCTCACGCAAAGGCAGGGCGATATTTTCCCCCACCGTCATGGAGTCAAATAAAGCGCCCGACTGAAACAACATGCCAAATTTTTTACGAATCTCATCCATTTCATCTTCGGAGGCCTTCGCGATATCCTTACCAAACATCCAAACCTCTCCAGAATCGGGCCGGATAGAACCAATTAGATGCCTTAAAAAAGTGCTCTTGCCGCAACCAGACCCTCCCATGATCACAAGAGTTTCCCCACGGTAAATATCCAGAGTCACGCCATTGAGGATGCGGCGACTCCCAAAGTTTTTGACTACATTTTTAACGCTGATCACCACTTCTCTTGTTTGTGTCATAGGTTATACTTTTAAGTTTTTGAAAAATAGAAAATGAGTGTTAAAACTGCATCCGCCAAAATAATCAGAACAAACGAAGTCACAACACTCTGTGTTGTCGAGCGGCCCACACCTTCGGCCCCACCCTCGGTTTGCAAACCCTTATGGCAAGCAATCAGCGCAATAATCACTCCAAACACAGCACTTTTAAATAAACCGGTGTTAATGTCTTTGAGCGTTAAAAAATCAATGGTTGTATCCACGTACAATCCAGGGGTCAAATGCAGCTGAGTTGTTCCAATGATAAAGCCTCCGTACATTCCCACAAGATTTCCCAAAACAACAAGGCAAGGTAGCATAATTAAAAGAGCCAGAAAACGAGGTGCCACCAAATACCGGACAGGGTTCAAACTTAAGGTTTCCAGAGCCTCCATCTGCTCGGTCACCTTCATTGTTGCAAGCTCTGCGGTGATGGCGGCTCCCACACGGCCGGCAATCACAAGGGATGTCAGTACGGGACCAATCTCACGTGTCATGGAAACACCCACCAGCGCCGCTACGTAAATCGTCGCCCCTAGCTGCTCTAGCTGATAAGCCGACTGCATCGCCAAAACCATTCCGATGAAAAGATTGACAAATAAAACAATCAGAAGCGAATCTAAGCCGGAGAAAACGGTCTGCGCAAAAAAATTCTTTCCGGAGAGAGGTTTGCGCTTAAAAGGGCCCGCAAAAATCCAATACAGCGTTTGGAAAAATAAGGAGATGACCTGCCAGAGCTCGCGCAAAAACAGATGGGTTGAACGCCCAATT
The DNA here is from genome assembly GCA_964497635.1 of uncultured Planctomycetia bacterium. Taxonomy (GTDB): domain Bacteria; phylum Omnitrophota; class Gorgyraeia; order 2-02-FULL-51-18; family 2-02-FULL-51-18; genus CAMDWQ01. The sequence continues at coordinate 12,678 of CAZCDB010000020.1, forward strand.
GACTCAAAAAAAGACAGTGTCATTTAATTTTAGCGATCGCCTCATCCTGCTTTGAAAAAATTGAAAATAGCTTGTCCAGCTTGGTGATTTCAAAAAGACTCTTCACCTTTTCAGACATCCCGGCCAGCCCAAGCGCCCCTCCTTGAGACCTTGTTTTTTTGAGTATTTCCACCAAAGTTGCTAGCCCCGAGCTATCAATGTAAGTAACTTTTTCAAGACATACCACCACTTTTTTGGAAGGCTGTTTTTCAAAATGTTTTTTGAGATCTGGAGAAGTGCTGATATTGATTTCTCCACTCACCTGAAATACTGAGATTTCTTCAACCTGCAAGAATTTAACGTCCATCATTCCCCCCATCCTCTTTAAACTACATCGGCCCCTGAATTGACTTCACCATCAAGATACAGTTTCCACGAGCATTGAATTTCACCTCATCCATGAGCTGATGAATGAGATAAACTCCACGCCCACCACCCTTCAAAAGATTTTTGCCCTCGGTACAATCACCAATCGTTGATAAATCAAAACCTTTGCCACGATCCTCAATCCGAAGCCAGAGCTTTTTTTCATTGAAACCCGCTTGGACATCGACGGGAACTTCTTTCTTTAGCTGATTGCCATATTTCATGGCATTGATAAGCGCCTCTTCCAGGCAAAGACGGATATCAAATTGATACGCCTCGCTCAAACCTAGCGGCTTAAAAAAAGAAATTGCCTTGGTGCTAACCCTTTTTACCTGTGCAAGCTCACTTGGCACTTGCCAATTTTTTACGGCTTGATTTTTTTTTGCTTTTAACATAAAACTTCTCTATTTCTCCTAGATGAACTTCCTCGTAAACACCCATGGCGCGAAACTTGTCATAACGTTCTGCCACCAGAGACTTACGGTCTTTGCTCTCAAGCTCTTTCCAGTGCTTTGAGAGCATTTGACGAACTGCATCCACCGCTTCCTGCAAATTTTTGTGCGCCCCACCCAAGGGCTCCTTCACCACATCATCGATAAGTTTTAGCTCCAAAAGATCCTTTGCCGTCAATCGAAGAGCGGCCGCTGCATCCGGTGCCCTGGCTCTATCCTTCCAAAGAATCGCCGCGCACCCCTCAGGAGAAATCACAGAATAGTAGGCATTCTCCATGACCATCACACGATCTCCCACTCCAATCCCAAGGGCGCCGCCCGAACCTCCCTCTCCGATCACACAAACAAAAATAGGAACATCAATTCGCGCCATATCACGAATATTGACCGCGATTGTGTAGGCCTGCCCTCTCTCTTCAGCGCCAATCCCTGGGTAAGCTCCCGGGGTGTCGACAAAAGCGACGATAGGCAGACGAAATTTCTCAGCCATTCGCATCAAACGGAGCGCCTTGCGGTAGCCTTCGGGATGAGCGCTGCCAAAATTACGCATGATATTCTCTTTGGCATCGCGGCCTTTCTGATGACCCATCACCACACAAGGCTTTCCCTCAAAAAAAGCCAGTCCGCCCACCAGCGCTTTATCATCTGCAAAGGTTCGGTCACCGTGAATTTCGACAAAATCAGTAAAAATCCCTTGAATGTAGTCCAGGGCGTAAGGTCTCTTGGGATGTCTGGCAATCTGAACTCTTTGCCAGGGAGTTAAGTTTGAGTAAGTTTCTTTTTTGGCTAGAGCCAGACGAGCTTCCAGTTTTTTGACTTCAGAATCTAGATTGAGACTCCCATCCGCACAAAGGTTTTTAAGCTCTCCTATTTTCTTTTCGAGCTCAACAATTGGTTTTTCAAAATCCAAAGCTGTGATCATGCGATGGTTACCTCCGTACCGGGGACAACGATCTGGTAAAGCTCTTCCACTTCTTCATTTTTCATACGCACACAACCCGCCGTAACTTGCTGGCCTAGTTTTTCAGGTTCAATGGTTCCATGGATGCCATAGCTTTTTTTATCGATCCCAATCCAACGCGTACCCAGCTGATTGTCAGGACTTCCCGAGGGAATCGCGCGATTTTGGTGATACCAAACAGGTTGGACAAGCTTATCTGTGACCTTAAAAGTACCCTCAGGTGTCGAGTTGTTGGTGCCTGTGGATACAACATAAACTTTGAGGGGTTCTTGATCCCCCAAAAGCGTCAGCGTGTTTCGCTTTTTATCCACCAAAAGGGAAAACTGATAGGTAGGAATTTTCAACTTCATTCCCGGACGAAGCTTTTTCTCATCCACTCCGTTGATTGTTTTAAGAAGGTCTGGGGTCAAGCGATAGCGACGAGCCACCTTGGTCAAATTATCTCCGGGCACTACCGTATAAATCTGGGAGTGTTTATCCGGTGATTTTGACATCATGGATATAAAACCCGGAAGTGGTTGTGAAGCGGGTGGAGGGGCTTCGGCCAAACAAGGACTAACAACAATCATGGAAAAAATAATAAATAGACCAAAATTTTTCATGAAATACTCCCAGAAACCAAAATTGCGATAAGGATTCCTAAAACGGCGCCCGAATAAACCTCAATCGGCGTGTGCCCAACAAACTCCTTGAGACGATTCTCTTGAACCCCTTTATGTTCGTAAATATCTTCGATGATCTTATTGAGAATCACTGCCTGCTTCCCGCTATGTCGGCGCACGCCCTGTGCGTCAAACATGGTAATCACGGAGAAACCCAAGCCTAGAGCAAAAATTCCAGAAGCAAAACCCTCCTGCAAACCTAGCGCCACCGCCAAGGACATCGACAAAGCCACATGAGAGCTCGGCATTCCACCCGAACGCAGCAACCAGCGAAAATCAAAACGCTTGGTCCGAAGCAAACCCAAAAAAACCTTAATCAGCTGCGCGACTAGCCAAGCCAGGAACCCCGTTAAAACGACACGGTTATGGCTAAATTGATAAACAAAACTATCGGATCCCTGCGGAAGCATGAAATGATTATATAAATTTAATGAAAGTCGAGCAAGTGGATAACCACATACTATATTTTTAGATTATTTACCTATGCAAAAACGGCTAAAAAGCTCATCCAGTAAATCATCCGTCACTACATCCCCCACCAGCATCCCCAAATGATCCAAAGCCTCGCGAACGTCCACCACAATAAGCTCAGGCGATAAACCCTGCCGGACCCCCAACAGCGCTTGATCCAAGGAAACAGCTATTTTCTCCGCTTGGGTTTTTTGGCGAACAGAAGTCAGGAGAGGCTGATCCTGCGCCTCCAACTTTCCCTGCGTCATCCACAACAGAATCTGCTCCTCCAGCTTGTCAATTCCCTCCCCGGAAAAACAAGAGGTCTCAACCATCGGGTCCATCCAGCCTTTACGTTTTAAATCTTCTTTTTTGATTTTAGATGGGAGATCTTTTTTATTTAAAACGATTATCTTGGGTTTTGAAACAATTTCCTGATACAAAGCCTCATCCTCAGGGCCCAGAGACATGCTCTGATCCAAAACAAACAAAATTAAATCGGCCCCCAAAACTGCCTGGCGCGAACGCGAAATCCCCTCAATCTCAACAACATTTTCCGTGGCTTGAATTCCCGCGGTATCCGAGAGTCGGATCCAATAACCGGCCAGCTGAATTTCTTCCTCAACAACATCCCGCGTCGTTCCCGGAAGCGGTGTGACAATCACCCGATTTTTTTTAGCCAACTGATTCATCAAGCTGGATTTTCCAGAATTGGGACGACCCCACAAGGCCACCCCCACCCCCTTTTTAGCCAAAATCCCAAGATCGGAACCACTCAAAAGAATCGCCACTTCCTGACGGATGCCTGCCAACTGATTCTGAATCCTTGAAACATCCTCCAATCCTAAATCATCATCCGGAAAATCAATGGAGGCTTCTAAAACACTAAGCACTTCAATGAGCGCCTGCTTATATTTTAAGAATTTTTTGGAGAGCTGTCCTTCCAATTGAGCGCTGGCCCACTGCTGACTCTTCTGGGTCTTGGCTTGCACAAGATCAATCACCGCTTCCGCCTGCATCAAATCGATGCGCCCATTTAAAAATGCGCGCTTTGTAAACTCTCCCGGAGCCGCCAGACGAGCCCCCCTCTGCACCGCCAAGTCTAAAATTTTCTGCAAAACAACAGGGCTCCCATGGACCTGAAGCTCCACCACATCCTCGCCGGTATAGCTTTTAGGCGCACGCATTAAAAGCAGGAGCGCCTCATCCACCACCTCCAAGGACTCTTCTTTCTGTCCGGGCGCTACGACCTGACCATATTGGGCAGTAAAACTTTTTTGATTGGCGACTGGCCGTCCACCACGAGAACGAAAAATATTTTCAGCGATGACGATGGCTTGAGTACCGGACAAGCGAACAATCCCAATCCCACCCTCTCCACAGGCCGTGGCAACCGCTACAATCGTATCCCCCTCTACCTCCCTTACAATCATCGTAGCAGCTCCCGAGCCTCAGAAACTAGATAAAGAGAACCCGTCACCAGCAAAAGATCGTTTTCCGTGCAACGCTGGGATGCTTTTTCATAAGCTTCAGACATCGAATTTGAGATTTCAGCACTACGTCCGTGACCCAAAACAATCTCTTCTAATTTTTTTGGATTTAAGCTGCGAGGGTGGTGTGAACGTGTCAGAAAAAAATGTTCCGTGTCGTCAAAAAGCTCTTCTAGGATTCCTTGAAAATCCTTATCCTCCGAAACACCCAAAACAACCAAGAGTCGTGAATAATGAAAATGTCTTTTAAGGCCTTCAAGCATACGGCGAGTGCTCTCGCGATTATGGGCGCCATCGACAACCACCAGAGGCTTCTCTGAAAGCTTTTCAAGACGTCCCGGCCAGCGCGCATCCAAGACCCCTTGCTTGATCGCCGCTTCGGATATCTTCATACGAGTTTTTTCTTCAAAACATTTGGCAAGAGCCACCGCCAGCGCCGCATTTTCCATTTGATGCTCGCCCAGAAGATGCAAGCTCAGATCAAAATAATTACCAAACGGGGTTTTTACGTCAAACTTCTGCCGGTCTTCGCTGTAAGCTCTCTCGGTCAAACGAATATCACGACCCACCCAATAAAGCCTGGCCTCTCTAGCTTCCGCGGCTTGCAAAATCACATTTTCTGCGTCACGCACCTGGGGAGATGAAACCACATACTCTCGCCCCTTGATCACTCCGCATTTCTGAACAGCAATTTTAGAAATTGTTTTTCCCAGCTTATCCGTATGCTCCAAGCTAATCGGGGTCATCCCCACCACTTTAGCCTCGGCCACATTGGTCGAATCATAAAGACCTCCAAGCCCCACCTCCAACACCACTGCCTGAGCTTTCATTTCTTTAAAATGACAGAACGCGATGGCGGTAAGAACTTCAAAATACGTTGGTAGGTCCTTGCGCCAGACATACTCTTCCAAGATTTTTGAAATCTGACGAACCCATTCGGCAAAGCGAACTTCACTGATCAAAAGACCGTTGACTTGAATACGCTCCCGGACATCCAAAAGATGCGGAGAAGTATAAAGACCTACTTTTAAATCCTCCATTCTCAAGATGGAGCTTAATAAGGCGGCAACTGAGCCTTTGCCTTTGGAGCCGGCAATCAAAATAGAGGGGTAAGCGTTTTGTGGATTCCCCAGCGCCTTGACCAAGCGTCTCATCCGCTCAAGACTTAAAGATTCTGGGTACTGAAAGGATTTTTCTTTCTCGAGATTGGTTAGAGAATCGAGATATTCAAGGGCCTCAGAGTAAGTCATTAAAACTCAGCTTAAGCAGCAACCTTTGGCTCAGTTTCAGCGGCAGGAGCCGCCGTTGCGGGTAAAGGAGCACTTTGAGAAGATTGGCTTGTCAGCTGTTTCTTAGCCTCTTCGATCAGCGTCATCAGAGAAGCTTCTTTTTCAATTTGCTTCTGGATCTGGGCTTCAAGCTCTTCGATCTTCTTATCTTTTTGAATATTGTCCGACTGTAAAGTCTCGACCTGATACTGCAAGACTTTGTCGCGCCCCAAGATCTCATCCAGCTTTTCTTTATGCGAAACGCTTTGAGCCTCTAGCTGGGCCTCTAGCTCTGTCTTTTCTTCCGTCAAAATGCTATTTTGATTTCTCAAATTCTGAAAACCCGTTTCCATTTCCTTAATTTCATTGTTTAAAAGCAAGATCTTGGACTCTTCGTACCGGTAAATCAAAACAGCTGCAACCGTCATCACTAAACATAGCGCCAACGCCACCCACAGCAAAACGGGAGCCCCTTGTTCATTTTGAGGTGGTTTAGAAACGCTCTGCTCGCGCTCACGACTGGCTATTTTGACCGCTTCGGTAACTAAACTCATGACTTTCTATCTCCCTTAATGTTTAAAATGTCGAACGCCACTAAACACCATGCTAATTTTGGCACGATTACAAGCCTCAATCACCGCTTCATCCTGTATAGATCCCCCCGGCTGAATAATGGCTGAAATCCCATACTTTTTAGCCAGGGCAATCGAATCCGGCTTTGGAAAAAAACCATCCGAAGCTAAAACAGCAGTCCGCGCTTTCTTGCCTGCTTTTCGGAAAGCTGTCTCGGCGGAGTCCACTCTTGAAGTCTGCCCCATCCCAAGCCCTAGTGTAGCACCTTTTTTTGCAATCACAATGGCATTGGACTTTAGATACCGAGAGACTTTAAAGGCAAATAATAGGTCGGGAATCTGGCTTTTTTTGGGCTTGAGCTTGGTGACAAATTTTAGCTCTTCGGGAAGCGGGTCTTTGTTGTCACGCTCCTGCAAAAGCAACCCTCCGGATACCTTTTTAAAATCAAAACCTCCCTGTCGATTGGAAGAAGGTTCCATTGTCAAAAGCCTTAAGTTTTTCTTTTGGGTCAAAATTTCCAAAGCTTCCGAGGTATACTCTGTCGCAACAATACATTCGACAAAACCGCTTTTGGAAATGGCCTTGGAGGTGAGTGCATCCACCTTTCCATTAAAACCAATGATGCCTCCAAAAGCCGATAGCGGATCACAAGCATAGGCTCGCTTAAAAGCTTCTTGAAGAGTGCTGCCAATAGCAAAACCGCAAGGGTTGGTGTGTTTCATGATCGCGCAGGCAGGCTCTTTAAAATCAGCGACAATCTCCCAGGCCGCATCCAAATCCAGATAATTGTTAAATGAAAGTTCTTTGCCGTGAAGTTTCTGGGCATGAACAATCCCGCCGCTAGAATCTTTTTGCTCGTACACACTGCCTTTTTGGTGTGGGTTCTCACCATAGCGCAAATCCGCCGATTTCCTGAAATCAAGCTTGAGCGTATCTGGCATCAACCCAGCCGCAACAGCAGCGACACTTTTTGGCTGCCTCTGAAAATATTCCCAAATCAAACTCTCATAAGAAGCTGTCAGCTTAAAAACCTTCCCCGCCAACTGCCGACACGTAGCCTCACTTAAAAATCCTTCGGTTCTCTGAAGCTCCTCCAAGACAGCTCCGTAATCGGAGGGGTCCGAAACAGCCGCCACAAAACGAAAGTTTTTGGCCGCGCTTCGGAGCATCGAGGGCCCGCCAATATCAATCATTTCGATGATTTCTTTTTCATCCGTCTTTGTCCGCATCGCCTCCCCAAAAGGGTATAAATTGACGACCAAAAGATCGATCGCTTCAATTTGATGCTCTTTTAAGGTCTTCATGTGGACTGGCTCATCTCGTAAAGCCAGAATTCCTCCATGCAAACGCGGGTGTAAAGTCTTCACACGTCCACTGAGCATTTCAGGAAACTGAGTCACATCCGACACTTCGCGGACACTAATCCCTTCTTTTTTTAAAAGTTCTGCCGTTCCACCAGTGGAAATAAGATCCACCCCCAGACGATCCAGAGCCTTCGCAAACTCCAAAATTCCCGTTTTATCGTACACACTCAACACCGCTCGCTTAATCTTGATCATGATGGCCTTCCTCTGATAAATTTTTTTTAAAATCTTCCGCCAATAATTTTGTCATTGGACCCGGCAAACCGTCACCGATTTTTCGAGCATCCAACTCCACTACCGGTAATATTTCCGAAGAGGTGTTGGTGATAAAACATTCCTCTGCGGTAAAAAAATCATGTCGTGTCAAAAAAGTTTCGGTGACCTGCCAACCACGTTTTTGACATAGAGACATCACAAAAGCGCGCGTCACCCCACTTAAAATACCCGAACCCACCGAGGGTGTCAAAACCCTTTTTTCTTTGATGATAAAAAGATTGGAAATGCTTCCTTCGGCCACAGTCCCTTGACCCCCCAAAAAAAGAAGTTCATGGGCCTTGGTAGCGCCACTCTCATCAAGCGTCGCCAGCACACCCCCCACATATTGAGAACATTTGATTTGCGCATTATCTGCTCTTAAGCTCGGACGACGAATCACGGCGCTCTTAAGAGAAACGCCCTTTTGGTACCAAATCAAGGGATGGGAGTGAAACTCTCGAACCATTGCCACCAGGCATCCGCCACCCCCTATTTTCCAGTGAATGGACAAACGCAGAATTGCATCCTCAAAACCGCTTTCGCTTAAAACTTCCCGGATCCAAGCATAAAGTTTTTTGGAGTCTAAGGGGGGTGAAACTCCCAATCCCTCACAAGACCAGCAAAGTCTCTGCCAGTGTTCTGGCCAATGAAAAAATTTCCCCCGATAAACTCGCAGAGTTTCAAAAACAGAAAGGCGGTTGAGAAAATCAATCTCAAGATGATCGGAGGCGATCGAGGGCAGTTCGGGCGTGTTCGGGACCGAAGATGGCGCTAAGAACGGCTTCTGCTTTATAAAGGGTTTCTTCATACTCTTTCTCAGGGTCCGAGTCTGCCACGATCCCCGCGCCCACCTGAAGATGAGCCACGCCATCTTTGACAACCAGACTACGGATAATGATATTAAAATCCATGGACCCGGTAAAGCTAAAATAACCCAGAGAACCTGTGTAAGGCCCCCGGGCCATGGATTCCAACTCATCAATAATTTGCATGGAGCGTATTTTGGGAGCTCCCGTAATCGTCCCTCCAGGGAAAAAAGCGGCAAAAGCATCGAAGGGACTAAGCCCTGTTTTCAAATCCGCAGTCACCGTCGAAACAATATGCCTTACATGAGAATATTCTTCCACACCCATCAAGTCCTCCACCCTCACACTTCCATACTCGGCCACACGCCCCAAATCATTACGCTCAAGATCCACTAGCATAATATGCTCCGCACGCTCTTTCTCGCTCAGGAGAAGCTCTAGAGAAAGAGCCTTATCTTCTTGGGCATTAATGCTTCGAGGACGCGTTCCCGCAATGGGACGAGTCTCCAATTTTCCCCTCTCAAGCTTTAAGAGTCTCTCCGGAGATCCGGAAAGAATCTGAAAATCACCTGCATCCAAAATCCCAAAAAAAGAAGAGGGGTTTACTTTTTTAAGCCGGGCATAAATCTCTTCGATAGGCTCCGTCAAAGGAAATGAAAGGCGCTGGGAAAGATTGGCCTGAAAAATATCTCCCCGCTGGATATACCGCTTCACCGCTTGGACTTGAGTGCAAAATTGCTTTTTAGAGACGGAAGAAGTGATACTTTTAGGCAAAAACTTTTTACGACTTGGCTGGGGCTTATTTTTGGATTTATTTTTTTGGGCGCGGCGCAATTTTTGCTCTAGCCCATCCATTTTTTTGTCCGCAGAAACCCGGCTTGAATTCACAGAGAAAACAAAACATTTCTGCAGGTGATGATCCAGCAGCAAGCCCTCTTCAATCAAAAGAAAATAAAGCCAGGGCAAAGCCAGGTCATCCTGCTTGGGCACTGAAAGTGTCGGCTCAAAAATACTTTTGGCTTCATACCCAACAAAACCCACTGCGCCTCCGGCAAACAACGGGTATTCCGGGGAATCCTGAAAACCCCTCTCTTCGCATAAGCGACGGAGCGCTTGCCAGGGAGCAATCGACTGATCACTCCGTGAGCGAAAACAAGCCTTAGAACTGGCCGCAACCAGAGAATAGCGACCCTGTTTGAGTCCTGTGCGAGCGCTTTCAAGCAATACGGAAGGTTGTTTGGAGCGAAGCGCCCGATAAATATCGAGCGGGCTTAAAAGACAATCAATCTCTCTAGAAAAAAATTTTCGCTGACTCAGTTGAGGTAACCGATTTTTTGCTTTTTCAGGCGATTTTGAAGTTTGATATCTTGAATTTCTTCGGCCAGAGGTCTAATTTTTTCATTCAACATCAAAATACGCTCTTCCCACTTTTTCTTTTCCTGGGCAGAGAGCGTGATCCCTTTGGATTCACGCAAAACCTTCTGAACATCCACCAAAGTTTTTTGGTAACCTTCCAGCTCGGTCTGCTTGGCTTGAGACTGGCTCTCAGCCGATTCTACGTCTTTTTTCAGGCGAATTCGATTGGCTTCAATCGTCCCACGAAGTTGTTCGATTTTCCGGTTCTGCGCTTTAGCATAAAGATCGTACTGCGTCCTCAACCTCTCAACCTCCGCATCCAGCACCTGCTTCTTCTTCAAAAGGTCGTTCTTGATTAAGCTGATCTGCCCATGCGCCTGATCCCTCTGCCCCATCATCTGTCTAAAATTTACATCTTCTTTAAGAAGCCGCGCCAACTCCTCCGGCCCCTGGTTCCAATTACACCCCAAAGGCATGAGAATCAGCACCATCATAAAGGGAATAAATTTTCTATTCACAAAATGGACTATAACACAAACCCCTCCCGCTTCTCAACCTCATCTCTAATCTTTGTAGATGGTGGAAACCGTTATGAATTTATTTTCTCTGTTGCCGTGACTCCACTCATAAGTCGGGAGAACTCTCGGCCT
>CAZCDB010000021.1:0-22109 GCA_964497635.1 uncultured Planctomycetia bacterium
ACTTATGAGTGGAGTCACGGCAACAGAGAAAATAAAAAACTAAGCGGCTCCAGCACTTAAAAAACCCTAACCACTATTTTTTAAATCTTCCGATTTTGAGGATTTGGGCGAGGTTGGCGGATTTGGATAGTTTGGGCTTGATCATTCCCGTGCGGGAAGAAAGAAGCGTGGAAACTCCGGGGCCGTGTCCTGAGAGAAAACTATCGGAGTGTGCAATCACGCCAATCGTCACCGCTCCCTCATAGTAGTGCCTTCCATAAGTATTGTCCGCATCCATGATCGCCACAAAATCGCCGAAGCGTAGCTGATCCAGGCCGTAGCGCTTAACTGCCTTTTTATCCTGCGTCGTGATGTCATAGTCGCCTGTCGCAGGATCCCCATGCCCAAGCCCCGAACCCATGATGGACGACGGAACTGTCAGGGCCACCGGAACTTCCAGCTTCCCCGCCACCAACTTTACACCCCAGGGGTGTAAAATCCGGGGATCGAGGTTATAAGCAAATACTTCGGGTGCATCCGGAAACTTTAATCCCTGTCCAAAAGCACGAATTAAAATCTTATCATCGTAAGTGAGTTTCTCCAAAGTTTTGTCATCAAAATCAACGATCATATGCTCCACACCGCCGTGATGCCCCACCACCGTTCCGCGGGCCCCCTTGGCCGCACCGGAAATCACCGTTGCCACATTTCCCACACAGGCTAAAAACTGCAGCGCCATGTTTTGCTTGCCGGAGCGCTTTTCTTCATCCAACACCATCGAAACTCCGGGCTCAATATGATCCCCGCGCCAATGAAAAGCGGTGTCCCCCACTTTCACATTGTAAGTAATTCCACCCACGCTCGGAAGTGAGTGCCCCTGTCCTTCCCAATCCATTTCAAATTCTCCAAAGCGGAGGGGATTGGCCGGTTTTCCCTGAACCGCCATTTTAACCAGCTGCGCTTCATTGGTTTTCAATTTCATCGTAACGCCTTTCTTTTTTTCCAATATTTAGATCTGCTAATGCCGTAAAAAAAACTCCGAAGGATACAATAAAAAATAAAATCGACACGACGTAAACCGGATAAGGTGTGCCAGCTCCCATAAGCGCCCATCCCAACATCCCGATCGCATAAAGACCGATGATCACCCCATAAAGGGCGATGAGCCAATAGGCGGATTTGCGGCCGCCCAAAAGTAGTAAAGATAAAAAAACTGGGGTCAACAGTTGCACGCCAAACCATTTGGCGGTTTCATCCAAGGAGCCTGCCTCACCCAGTGCCGGCAATACCCAGAAAGCCCAAGCAATGTTGGCGATCACCTGCAAGATCCAAAAGGAGATATATCTTCTAAGGGTGGAGTTCATGGTCATGATATTACCATAAATCTTACAAGATCAGCATGGCATCGCCATAGGAGTAAAAACGGTATTTTTCTTTGATCGCGTGCTCATAAGCTTTTTTCAAAAGTGTAGACCCTGTCATCGCGCCCACCAAAAGCAGCAGCGTCGTCCTGGGTAAATGAAAATTGGTGACTAGATGATCTACTGTCTCCATTTCAAACGGTTCCCGGATAAAAAGATCGGTCTGCCCCTTTCCTGCAATCACTTGACGGTTTTGCGTACAAGTTTCAAGCGTTCGCACGGAAGTGGTTCCCACGGCCCATACTTTATTTTGACGAGCCTTGGCTGCATTGATCTCTCTGGCAGCGGCTTCCCCCAGCTCAAATGATTCCGAGTGAATCCGATGAGTCTCAAGATTTTCAACTGGCTTAAAAGTACCGATCCCCACATGAAGTGTCAATGGCGCAAACACCACTCCGCGCGCCCTGATCCTCTCCAGAAGCTCCTCCGTAAAATGAAGTCCCGCTGTTGGAGCCGCAACTGCCCCTTCATTTTTAGAATAAACCGTTTGATAACGCCCGCGGTCAGCGCTGACATCTTCGCGCTTGATATAAGGAGGTAAAGGCATATGCCCTATACGTGAGGCCAGCTCCCGAGGGTCCGAGGTGCCTATAAATTCAACGATAGGAATCCCGTCCAAATCTCTTTTAAGAAAAACAGCTTCGATGGATTCCCCCTCAAAGACGATTTCTTGTCCCTCTCTTAAGCTCGGCTGCAACAAACACTTCCAAAGCGTTTTAGAAGCCCATTCTTGGGCTTCACCGGCAGACATCGTCTCATCCAACAGCGACAGCGGCTTTAGATAAGGAGTTAGAAGCAGTAAATCCACCTTCCCTTGAGTCTTTTTCTTTTTTCCCAAAAGACGCGCCGCAAAAACTTTGGTGTCGTTAAGCGCCAACACGTCCCCCGCAGAAAAAAATCGGTCGATTTCATGAAAATAAAGATCGGAGAGCCTTCCACTTTGACGGTCTACCACCAGAAGACGCGAATGATCCCTCTGCGGCAAGGGGTCTTGGGCCACCAACTCTGGTGGCAGTGAATAGTCAAAAAATAATGAAGACATCAGTTTTTGGCAGGCGTGGCGGCAATCTCCGCCTGAGGGTAATAAAGTTTTAAGATGGCTTGATGGGTCTTTCCTAACAGGGCCTGCCCCAGCGTTCCCCACTGACAAAGGCCCACGCCATGCCCCCAGCCTCGTCCATGAAAGTAAACCTGGTCGTCTCGAATTTCAATCGTAAAAAGAGTGCTTCGCATTTTATTGCCTCCGATCCAGATACGGAAATCCTTCGCGGCAATGATCGCTTCCCCTGCAGTCCCTGTAAACTTCAAGCTCCCCACACGATGAGAAGGGGTTTGAGAAATAATCTCTACTTTTAAAACCTGTCCGATAGGACGACGATACTGTTTTAATTTTTCTTCAATATCCGCCAGAGAGACACGAGCCTCCCAATTAAAGTGAGGTGACAAGCGGCAGTAATCGCAACGGACCCTACCCGCTAAAGGCGGCAAGTCAATCTGCCAAAGCTCCTTGGCGGCTGCCGACAAGCCCGCGCAAGTGGCGTGAAAATACGCAGGAAACACCTTGCCCTGATACAGTAAAACCTGTCCTTGGGTCAAATCAACCGCGCGCTTGGTCCGATACCTTTCAGTCGTGCTACCACCATAGACCTGCGAACTCGTACTGCTTTTTACATCATAAGGGGCTTTCTGGCTGACAAGGGTTTGATAAAGAGCATAGGTTCTGGCCGCTACCGCCTGAGCTTTGAGCGCCTCCATGGGCCACCAGGCAGCAACCTCATGATGCAACACCCCATACAAATATTTTTCAATGTCCAACGTATTGATCGCATAAATATTTTTGTTTTGATCTTTAAAAAAAGAAATATTCCCACGAAAAACCGAGGCCCCCAGCACCAAGTCCCTGTCTCGTAAAGGCTGGATCAGAAGCCCTTGACAGACCCACTCCTCACGCCCCAGACGAAATCCTTTCTCTGTCGGTACAAACCAGGCCTCTGAAAGATTTTTTCCTTTTTTTACTAGCTGACGCGAAGGCAGCGCTAGAATTTCATAATCACTGCGGATATTCACCTTCAGCATTTTTTGGTTTTCAGCCACCAGAACACGAACAATGGTTTCCTGGGCAAAAACCGTCGGGGATAAAAAAAGAAGGGCTCCAAAAAAAAGAATAGAAAAACAAACAGTCCGATCAAAAAGCCGCAGATGCGAGGCGCACGCGAGAGAGCGCGGAGACGCTATGGAAATAGCGTCGCACAAGCGAACGAGCGAGCAACGAAGCAGATGGGGCTTTTTCATCGGACTGTTAGATTAGAAAAGCTGTTTTTTTTGTGAGGTAGTTTCAAACCCCAAATGCTTAAAAGCAGCCTCACTGGCCACGCGACCACTCGGCGTACGCTTAAGAAAGCCTATTTTTAATAGGTAGGGCTCTACCACATCAACCAAAGTCCCTGCCTCCTCATTGAGAGTGGCCGCCAGAGATTCAATCCCTACGGGTTTTTCACCATATACCTCGATCATGGTTCTTAAAACTTTTCGGTCCAGCGCATCCAAACCAATCTTGTCAATCCCATGACCCTCCAAAGCCTTTTCAACGGTTCCAAAATGAATGACGTCATGAGACTTCACCTGTGCATAATCTCGGACGCGGCGAAGAAGCTTGTTGGCAATACGCGGCGTACCTCGTGAGCGGCGCGCCAGCTCAAGCGCGGCGTCCTTTTCAATAGGAATGGAAAGGATTGCTGAAGAACGCTCCAAAATCTGAGCCAGCTCCTCCGGCTCATAAAAATCTAGATGAAACGACAACCCAAAACGATCACGAAGCGGCGCGCTCAAAAGCCCCTGTCGCGTCGTCGCACCGATCAAAGTAAAGCGCTTTAAAGAAAACTTGATCGTCTTGGCATAGGGCCCCTGGTCCACCACAAAATCAATCTTGTAGTCTTCCATCGCCGGATACAAAAACTCCTCGACAACTTTAGAGAGCCTGTGAATCTCATCAATAAATAAAATATCTCCCGCTTCTAGATTGGTCAAAATGCCGACCAGATCCCCGGCACGCTCAATCGCAGGTCCGCTGGTCGCCATGATCTTAGACCCCATCTCATGAGCCAAGATATGCGCCAGCGTGGTCTTCCCAAGACCCGGGGGGCCCGAAAAAAGTACATGCTCCAAGGGTTCTTTTCTTTTTTTAGCGGCGCCTAAAGCAATTTTTAGATTTTCTTTTAGATTTTCCTGGCCGATCAGATCCCCTAGACTTGGCGGACGAAGTGAGAGCTCTACAATCCCATCGGACTCATCGGTGCTTTGAGCCTCCAAAAGCTTTTCTCTTCCCGCTCGCTCAAAGCTTATTTTCTGACGTCCGCTATCTTTTGAAGTCATCCCAAAACTCTCCTCGGACTACGACGTCTTCTGACGGCCTGCGACTTTGCCGTATTCGTCGTCCATATCGCAGAGGATATGACCTCCTCATCCGGCTTCGTCTCGGCTCGCCATAAGACGTCTCGTTTACTGAGGAGAGTTTTGGGATGGCTTCTAGGAGAATTCATACGGTTGTTTTCTGCCGATAAACTTCGTTTAAGAGCTCTTCAACATTTGAAAGCGCTGGTTTTCTTGTGAGTGCTTTGCGGACCATCTGGCGCGCTTCATCTTTTTTGTACTGCAACTGCAAAAGAACCTCGACGGCTTCATTTTCGACATCCGAAGTCCTAGAGTCACCGGAGGCCCCCACCCCTACAGCGGAGCCGGAAGTCTTCATCAAGCCAAAGCGACCCATTTTTCCCTGGAGCTTGGCAATAATCTCTTTGGCTCTTTGCTCTCCGATACCCGGCAAGGACTTTAGATATTTTAAGTCCGCGCCATCAATGGCTGCGGCAATATCGGGGATCGGCATCGAAAGAGCTCTGACAGCCGCTTTGGGCCCAACCCCCGACACCGTAATAAACTTTTCAAAAAAATCTTTTTCGATGCGATTGGCAAAACCGATCAAGATGGGAATACTGCGAGAAGGATCACTTTGATGATAGTGGTAGGTCACCAGGGTCACCTGCGCGTCTTTTTCAAGTCGTCCTTCAAAGTTTTTGACGATCGCCGTGGGGATAAAAACTTCATAGGTGATCCCTCCAACATTAAGAAGAAGGGTGTTTTCCAAGAGACTTTCTACCTGACCTGAGATCTGGGCAATCATCGGGAAATGTTTTTTTTGCCGTAGGCGGCTAGATAAGTCAGAGCCACCGCCAGAGCATCCGCAACATCCGGAGGCTCAGGGAGCTTTGCCAAAGAGAACTCATGCTGAATCATGCGTTGTACCTGACTTTTGTCGGCATGGCCTTTACCCGTCACTGATTTTTTAACGTGTGTTGAAGCGATACTTGCCAGTGGCAATCCGTAAACACCACTCAAAAGACAGACCACCCCGCGAGCATGCCCCATCAAAATGGCCGTTGAGGGATGTTTGTAATGCGCATAAAGCTTCTCAATAGCGATCACATCCGGCTTAAACTCATCAATCACTTCCGAGAGGGACTGATAAATCTTGCGAAGCCTCTCCGAGATCCCTTCACGAGCCTTGGCATTGACAATCCCCGCCTCAAGAATACGGGCCACGCCGCGCTCACCCTTCCAGCCCTCAGGCACACTCACAACCCCATAGCCGGTGATTCTTAAACCCGGGTCAATTCCAAGAACTTTCAATCGCTTTACTTTGCTAGTTCCTGAAGCACTTCATCAGAAATATCAAAATTGGCGTAAACATTTTGCACATCTTCATGCTCTTCAAGCGCGTCCATGAGCATCATGATCGACTTTGCCTCCGAAACCCCCGCCACCTTAACGGTCGCAGAAGGGATGCGCGTCACCTCAGCACTCTCCGGCGTAATCCCGGCATCCGTCACCGCTTTTTTGACTTTTTCAAAATCATGTGGCTCGGTGGTGATCTCGTAGACCTCTTTTTCGGCGTTAAAATCAGAGGCTCCCGCATCCAGCGCCACCGTCATCATTCTTTCTTCATCCGCAGCGTCTTTTTTGACAACGATCAACCCTTTTTTGGCAAACTGCCAGGCCACCGACCCCGCACCAGATAAACTCCCGCCTTTTTTCTCAAGCACATTGCGGATCTCGGAGGCTGTGCGATTTTTATTATCCGTCAAAATTTCAATCAGAAGCGCGACCCCATGAGGGCCGTACCCTTCATACATAAGCTCCTCATAAGTGACTCCTGGTAGCTCTCCGGTCCCTTTTTTAACCGCACGCTCCACGTTGTCACTGGGCATATTGGCTGCCTTGGCCTTTTCAATCGCAAGACGCAGGCGTGGATTAGCGTCAGGAACCCCTCCGCCGGTGCGCGCCGCCGTCGTGATTTCTTTGATGAGTTTGGTAAAAAGCGCACCACGCTTCGCGTCCAAAGCGCCCTTCTTATGCTTAATCGTTGCCCACTTAGAATGCCCTGACATAAGTTCTCCTCTGAAAAATAAAATTATATCACAACCCCACCCACCCGCCAGATGAAAATTCCCCCAAACCGCACCGAGGTGCCAGACTCGTTTATTCTTTTTATTTTCTCTTTTGCCTGCTTGTGACTTCACTCATAAGTTGGAGAGAGACGGCCGGTTGACCAAGAACACCATTTTTTTGGATCGCGTTTCATTGGTCAATAGGCCGAGAGTTCTCCCGACTTATGAGTGGAGTCACGGCAACAGAGAAAATAAAAAGAATAAACGAGTCTCATCACTGTGCGTGGTGACCGGCAAATCTTTTGATCAAAAAAGTTTGGCGATAAAAAATGCAGCGCTGGCGGCTAGAGCGCCGATCAGCGCTGTCTGCAACCCCGTCATCAAAGGTTTTTTAGCCGTAAAATGGCCCTTGATATAACCAAAACAAAATAAGGCCGCCAGCGTCATGCTGATCGAAACCTGAAAAGCTGTCGTAGGACTTGAAAAAACCATATAGGGCGATAAGGGAATCAATCCTCCGATCACGTAGGAGAGGGCGATGGTCAAGGCGCTTTTGCGGCCTTTTTGAGTATCCGGCCTCTCAAGACCCAGCTCAAAACGCATCATAAAATCCACCCAGTTTTTGGGATTGCGTCGAAAATAGTCAAGCACCGGCTCAATCTGCGCATCTGACAAACCATAAGATTTAAAAATGTCGGACACTTCCCGCTCTTCATGCAAAGGCTTTTCCTTGGTCTCTTGAATCTCGCGACGCCTTTCAGAAAGATAATGCTCAATTTCTGTTTTGGCGGCCAGATACCCTCCCAACCCCATCGCGATGGATCCTGCGGCAATTTCGGCCATACCAGCAGTTACAATGATGCCATTGGAAACAACGGCCCCCGAGAGTCCGGCTGCCAGCGCAAAAGGCACGGTCAAGCCATCCGAAACCCCGATCACAATGTCACGAAGTCTCTGCGTTGACTTAAAATGTGTTTCCTCATGGGTACTCATTTTTTGGGTGTATCCTGAAGCTTGTCTTTGTTCCAATTTCGCTTTTTGACATGCTTCCAAGTATCTTCGATGATTTCATCAAACTGCCACCCCATTTGATTGCAAAGATCCATCAAGAATACACAGGTGTCCCCCACCGCATCTTTCATGGCCGCCTGATGCTCTTCCTTGGTCCCACGAATCCCCTGCTCCATCTTCAAGAATGCATGCGCAAGCTCTCCAATTTCTTCGGCGGCGCCAAGAATGGGCTGGTAGGGTTTTTTATTTTTAAAGTTTTGACGAGACCAGAGGTCCTGCTCTTTTTGTATTTTTTTTAAATTCATGAATTAAATTACTTCCTCAGAAAGACTGCCGGCAAGAGCGGAAACACGCTTGGCTCTTGATTTTTTCTTAGTCGAAATCTTTTTCTCAAAAATTCCATCAAAATTATCATCATATTCTTTTACAATGGCTTGTATATCCCCCTTGGTATCTGCCCTCAAATCCGCCTTGGTTGAAAAGTGAATGCGGTAATCCGGAATCCCGTCATAATTACGATCCCAATCCCGCTTGTAAATAATTCCATTTTTAAAGTAGGTCCACCGCTCCGGCTTGGCGTCCCCGTTGCGATCAACAGCGATAGAGGCGGGCACTCCCGTAAAATAATACAAGATGACCGTATCCACAAAACCGTCGTAGTTACCATCGAGCTCCCCGTAATCACGAAACCCATTGCGGTAATAAATCGTGGCGTCCGCTTTTCCGTCATGATTTTTATCCATGACAATTTTAGCAATTTTGGAGCCCTCGTAGTAGACATTAGCTTCTTTGTCCCCGTCTCCATCCAGGTCTGTTTTACGTACAGTCCCAGCCGCTGCCGCCCAGACATGATTTCCCAAAAAAAAGACGGCTAGAAGGACAAGGAAGCCCTTATTTTTAAATAGGTTATAAAGAGTTTTGGAGGCATTCATGATGAGCTTATTGTAGGCAAAAGAACTGGCAAAGGCAAAGAAAAACTGGCTTTTGGGCAACCTCTGCTTTTAAGTATATTTCACCAAAATTCAACAAAGACCAAGAATAAAAACTTTTTTAAAAAGAAGAGGTTTTTTTGTGTTATACTGAGGCTATGTTCAACCTATTCCGTAGGGAAAAACGTCGTTTTTTTCGTCATCCCGTCAATATGCCTATCCAACTAAGATTAGAAAAAGCAGACGATACTTACGTCTCTGAATCCAAGGATATTTCTTTGGGGGGCCTGTCCTTTGTATGGCCAAGCAAGCTCACTAAGGGACTACTCTTGACTGTCTCAATTCCCGTGAAGGAAAAAGTTTTTGACGTCCGTGCACGCGTCGCCTACTGCAAAGGTTATGGGAAGACCAACCAATATCGCACGGGAGTGATGTTTACCAGCTCCCCCGATGCCTTCAAAGCCAAGCTTGCCGAGGAAGTTTTACACATCATCGAATACCAAAAAAGCATCTCACGAGAACTTGGGGTCGAGCTGTCTGAAGAAGAAGCGGCCAAGAAGTGGATCAGCCGCTACGCGGGAAAATTTTAAATCCTAAAACTGAGTGATCAGATCACCCTTTTCGATGGGCACCCTTTTCCAGTCCGGCATGAGAATTGCCGCAGAAGCACCCGCCCGAACGTGACGCACAACTGCCTTACCGATCAATAAATTCTGACGAACGACATTCAGGATAGCTCCCTCACGAATTCCGTCGTTAGAGCCCACATCCACGACGATAAAATCATACACCGAGTTTACCTCTTGAACGCGAGCGGATCGACCAGATCCTTTGGAAAGAACAATCTGTCCTAAATTAACGGGGTCTATCTTCCCCCCAAGATCTTTGGTGGGGGCTATTCCATAAGGTTCTGACAGATTACTAGCTCCCCTGGAGGGAGAAGCGCTTGTTGTAGCCGCCTTTACCTGGGCACTCTTAGCAATTTGTAGCTGCGCAGTTAGGTCTGTAATATTTTTCTTGAGATCTTCGACCGCCTTGCCAAGATCTTCTTTTTCTTTTTGTAGAGCGGCGAGGCGATCGGTCAGCTCGGCAACGGCACTGCTTTTTTCGAGGGCGTCATGAATCGCTGCCTCTTTTTCCTTGGTGATGGTCTCAACCTGCTCTTTGAGAGCTCGGGCCGACTCTTCCCTCTCTCGAGCAGCCATCTCAAGGGCATTGATTCTTTTTTGAGAAGACTCACGGTAGTTGGCCAGATCCTGACTGGTCTGGGCGATCTTGGCTTCCATCAAGACGAGCGCTTCTTGCTTTTCGATGAGCTCTTTTTCTTTTTGCATCCGCTTGGTACGCTCAGAGCCACCGGAAATAAAAATAAACACGGTGGTAAGCGCAAAAAAAACAGCCAGAACCCCAAGGACAAACGTTTTTGATTTAGGAATCATCATTTGAAATAGATTATAACCAACACCGGGAGCGCATTCAACAAAATTAATTCATTTTGATTTATTTTGAGTGCTTAAATCGATCGCATGTTCTAGCGCCTTAAGCTTCCCGACAATCATAGGGTCAGAGCTGTCAGCCGCTTCTCCCCGACAAAGACAAGCTCTTGCCTCTCGGAGCCTTCCCAGCTTCAAATAAGTGACTCCTAAACCAAAATAGGCGTTAGCATTTTTAGGATCCAGGCTTAGTGCTTTTTTAAAATACTCTTCCGCCGCCGATGGATCCCCTTCAACCCCACAAATCGAACCCATCCAAATGTAAGACTCGGCATTTTTAGGGTTAATCCATATTGCTTTTCTAAAAGCGTCTTTAGATTGTGTAAACATCTTTTTGTTGTAGTAACTCATCCCTGAAAGAACATGGGCAGGCTCATAGCCGGGTGGCTCTTGCATAACCACCTCTTTAAGAGAGTCAATGACCATGTCCCAGCGATTTGCCTCATAGTCAACATTTGCCTTTAAAATCAGAGCCTTTACATTCTTGGGGTAATAGGCAGCGATTTCACTGACACCTGTTTCTTGGTTTTTCATAACCGAGGATCTGGCTATCGCCATCCGTCCGCAGTCAACGATAACCAGAAACACGATGATTGAGAAAGTAATTTTGATCCATCGTGGCAGCTCTTTTGATTTGAGAATAGAAAAAGTAGCTGCTGAAAACACCCAAAAAAAACCAAAAGCCGGTAAATAAAGATATCTCGATGGGCCCAGAAGTAGGCTGGGGGTAAAAGGAGCCAAACAAATAGCAAACCAGATTAGAGAAAAAAAGCCAATTTTAAATCTTTCCCGATAAATAATAAAAAAAGCGCTAATACTTCCAAGGGTAATCACGCTAGCAAGAAAGCGAAAATCAAGGAAGGAAACAATCTGATTGGAAGCGTCAAAAACCGTTAGATGCAATCCTATAGGGAAAAGGAGTTGCCATAAATACCTGGCGACCACATAACACAGACTCATCCAGTGAGATAGCGAGGCAAAACTTGAATATTGTGTTACTTGGTTGCCCAGCTCCCCTTTTATTCCTACCCAAATCGTAAGGTAAAAAGCTATCAGAGCAAAATAGGGCCAGATAGTTTTAAATATAATTTTTATTTTTTGTTTAATCTTCTGGTGGCCCTCAACCAAAAAAAATTCATAGAAAATAATTAGCAGCGGGAGGATGATCGCGCTTTCCTTTACAAAAAGAGCCATCCCAAAGAAAATGTAGCTAATAAAATAATGGGGCCAAGAACGAGATCTTTGGCGCACTTGGAGATAGGAAATAAAAGTTCCCATGGAAAGCAAGGCCACCAAAAGATCCGAGCGATAAGAGATAATGCTGACCGCCTCCGCATTGACGGGGTGTGTTGCAAAGAAAATAGCAGCCAAGACTGCAATCCATGTCTCTTGAAACAATTGTCTGGTAAGAAAAAAGAAGAGAATAACATTTGCACTGTGAAGGCAAAGACTTGTCAGATGGTACCCCTCAGGATTAACTCCCCAAAAAAAATAATCAATCATGTAAGAGAGTGTTGTCAGCGGGCGGTAACTGAGCTCACCACTACCAACAATCCACCTGTCAAAGTTAGCCTCGTCCAATGATGAGATATAGGTACGACTGAAAAGATTGAATATGTTTTCAAAGGACCTAATAAATAGATTCTGAGCAATCAGAGGATAGTCATCTCCTAAAAATTGATAGAGTATAACAGGATGGTAAATCAGCCAAGAAATGGCAAGAAGAAAAAAAATGATACCAATTTCACGGGAAAAAAAAGGCTTAGGAGTCAACCTTGTTAGTTATCAAGGCCAGAGGCGGTAACGCGGCGAAGTCCGAATTGGGGATTACCGGCGGTTGTATTTCTGGCAGCAATATTAACACGGATATCACAAGCAGGGGTCTGCGCGGCGCTAATCGCATCCGAGTCCATATCAATGAAATAAGTCAGAGTCGTTGCGGCATTATCAAAACCACCGGCACCGGCAACACCTGCCAAATTCCTATTTCCACGAAGGCGCCAAAATGCATCCACAAGCCCTGCTTGAGCGCGATAGTAATTACGAGTCCTGATCTCCCCCATTGTTTGTATAAGTCGACTTCGTTGGTAGGATGAATTCATGAGGTACAGCATAACGCCAGTAATGAGCAAGCAAAAAAGAAAAGTAGCAAAGAGGACTGCTCCCCGATTGTTAGAAATAACATGTCGCATAGGGCTCATGCGCGCTCCGATCGTATCAAGGCTGCCGCCGCGATAAAACGACGAGTGGTATCAGGCCATATCTCGATATCGACAACATTGTCAACGGCTGGGGTTGATATCCCACTTTGAAGGTCAAAGCGAGACTGCCCTACTCCAGTCAAGGGAGCGAGCCCAGCAATAACTTCAGGATCTCCGGCAGCCACGTCAATAGCAGCACCGCCCACAGTAGAAATTCGAGTTCTTAGTCCGCCGCCAACGAACCGGTAGCTAATCCATAAGTCATCTGCTGTCTGGGGGGTACCTGGATTTGGGGCGTTTGAGTCAATTCTTAACTTTAACTGCATTCCGCCATTATCAACAACGGCTTCCTCAGCAAGACGCGCATTACGCACGATGGTTTCAAGAGCAAATACAGAGTCTCTTTCTAAAACAGGTTGCCCTGAGCCAAGAAAGCGCAGCGAGGTCACATATAAAGACGCCATCGTTACAAACACCATGGCCACCAACAGAGAAGCCGCTAAAACTTCAAGAAGAGTGTGTCCTGAGGTAGAGTAAATAGAAGTCTTCATTAAAAACTCACCCGATAGTCAACGCGGCGATACCCAGGATCCGGATCTGTCCCCGGCGCGGACGTACGCACCACATTGTTTATTTGGTAGGTGTTGTTGAATGTAACACCTCCTGAGTTGATGCTTACTGGATTCCCCATTCTCCAAGCACCCGGATTTGGAGCCAATTCGTAGGGGGCTGCATTATTCCACCAGTCCTGCCGCACTCCATCTGACATAAATTCAATTTGCTGCCTGGCAATGCTGGAAGCGTTGGTGCGATTAACGTTAAGGGGGGTTACCACTTGAGTGGAGGAGACCACGCGCAAAAGCCCCACTGCAGCCGTCGCCATGACCACAGCGGCAATGACAACCTCAAGCAAACTAAAACCTCGATTGTTTTTCATAGTAACTGTTAACCTGTGGTGATGGTGCCATTTTGATCGATTTGAACCCAATTTGTGCTGTTACCTCCAGCGCCATTGCGAGTCATTCTCACCGCCATCGTCCTTGGGTTAGCTCCGTTGTTGGCATTGATTGAGGTGATATTGTAAAACTGCGGTGCAATATCGATCCCAAGATTAGTATTCACAGCGGCCACAGGAACATTGGCTCCGCCCTCAACTGGATCCCAGAAACCCGTGCCGGGATTGTTCATGTTACGGATCCTTTCACCCATCCAGATCGCATTAAGATTCACAATAGCCTCTTGGCGACGGTTTTCTTCTACCGAGGCGTTATAGGTGGGCACCGCAAGCCCGGCAATTACCCCCAAGATTACCAACACAATGGTCAACTCAGTAAGAGTAAAACCTCTGGATATCTTCCTTCTGCTTTTATACATAAACACCATTCCGTGTAATCGTAACAACTCCTGCGGCAGTACGATTTAAGACAACCGTGTTACCTGCGTGGTCCGCCGCAGGCTCCCTCTGAGCCGTCACGGTATAGGTCGCGGCCGTCACCACCATCGGGGCATAGGAAAAAAGAGCTACCTGACCACCCGCTACAACATTTGGATCATAGTTAATCGTTGCATAGGTTGCGCCAATGTAAGACCCATTGAAAGATTGATAATTCTCCAAAGCCCCCTTAACCATATCCAACTGCTGAACTGCTTCCTGGGCTCGAGATCTTTCAATCTGTACTGCAATAATCGGGTAACATGCGCCAGCAAGCACCCCCAAAACAACCAAAGTGATCAGCAGTTCTACCAAGGTAAAGCCGCGGGAACAACCTGTCACAGCTCTACCTTGATCGATGGATAAAAAAACCTTACGCGTAAGCACCCGACCTAACAACAGCTCCAGCCTGATCAATGGTAATATTGTCTGTATTGGCTAATCCTGCCCTGTAAGCTCCGCCAGGATTTGGTGTGGCTGTTATGGTATACGCCGCTGCACCCAAACCACCCAAAGCATAAGAGAAGTTTGGTGCTTGTCCACCAGGTGCGGCAACGTTTGGATTGTATCCAATGTTTGCAAGCGTTGCACCAACATAAGTGTTATTGTCTTGAAAATAACCTGTCAAAGCATTCCGAACAGCCCCCATAACCCCTAACGCTTCCTGGGCTCTATTTTTTTCAATTTGAGTAGTCAGAACGGGAAACATTAATCCGGCAATGACACCTAATACCACAATAACAATCAAAAGCTCCAACAACGTAAATCCTTTTTTATTCTTTAAAAGCTTCATCTTGGCCCCTCCCCTTTAATTTAAAAATTAAACAATATTGTATTTATCATGCCTTAACTACTCAGAGTATACACTATCACAGACCCATTTCAACAGAAAAAAATAACTAAATTTAAGCATATTTATCCTCAGAAGCCTCTCAGACCAATAAGCCCTGGCGCCCTAGTGCAGGGCGGAGGAAACTGTCACAATCGGGTACATCAGGGCCACTACGATGACACCCACAACACCTCCCAAAAAAACAAGGATCACAGGTTCAATGAGAGTTCCTAGACGCGCAACCATGGTGTCGATGCGGGCTTCGTAGTAGACAGCGATTTTTTGAATCATCTCCGGAAGCTTTCCTGTCTCTTCCCCCACGATCACCATCTGAATCATAAGTGGTGAAAACACAGAGCGGCGGGCAAAAGCTTTGGAAAGCGAGGAGCCATCACGAACGTCTTCCATAACGCCTTCCAGGGCATCGGCATAAACTTTGTTTCCACAAGCACGTGAGACCACATCGAGCGCGTAAATCATCCCAACCCCGCTTGAGAGCACCGCCGATAAGTTGATGGCAATACGGGCAATGATAATATCGCGTGTCACATTTCCGAGTCCCGGCAGGCGCACCAGAGCCAGGTCAATGGCACGGCGACCCGCGGGAGTATCAAAAATCTTGCGGATCAAGTAGACAGCAGCGGCAATGGCAACGGCAATCGGGATAAAATAAGTCTTGGCAATGGAAGAGGCAGTAAAAATAGCCACGGTCATCGGAGGTAGTTTGGCGTTCATCGAAGCAAAAACTTTGGCAAAAGCTGGAATGACGAAAAGAAGAAATACCATGAGAGCGCCGATGGTCGCGGCAAACAAAACAGCTGGATACACCATCGCAGAAACAACTTTTTTCCTCAGGGCAATCGTCTCTTCCAAGTGGGCGCTGATCCGATGAAGTACTTTGGCGATATCACCTCCCGTCTCCCCCGCCTCGACCAAGTGGCTCCAAAGCGGTGGGATATTACGCGGATAGCGCTCAAGCGCCTTATAAAATGGAAGTCCCGCTTTGACGTCTTCGCGGATTTTCCTTAAGTCATTGGAAAACTCGGAGCTTAAAATATTTTCAATGACAAGATCCAAAGCGCGCTCAAATGGCACTCCGGAGCTGATCAGCGTCGCCATCTCTCGGGTGAAATAAAGCCGGTCCTCATCCTTGACCTTTTTGTGAAGACGGGCGGAGCTTTTCACCCTCACCTCATCGCCGGTCAAAGAAACTCGGGCGACAAAAAGATCGCGAGCTTGCAACTGCCGGACTAGAGACGCCTCATCCATTGCCGTCTCTTCACCGGAGATGCGCTCCCCGGCTGGGGTATGAGCCACATAACGAAACTTGGGCAAGTGCCTATTCTCCCTTCATCAAAACCATGCGAAGCGCTTCATCCACAGAAGTCAGCCCTGAAAAAATTTTCTTAAAGGCGCTTTGTTCCAAAGTGGGCCAGCCATGACGGGCCGCCTCTTCGCGCATTTCTCGAAGAGGCGCCCGACGAGCGATCAACTCACGCATCACGGTATTGACCAAAGCAATTTCATAGATGGCCACCCGGCCGGAGTACCCCATCTGCGCGCAAGCCTCGCAGCCCACAGCCTCATAAATCACCTTGGTTTTATCCCACACAATTCCTTTGGGAAAAACACTCGTATCCGGTGTATGAGGTCTTTTGCAACGATCACAAAGACGTCGCAAGAGTCTCTGCGCCACCACCATGGTCAGCGACGAAGACACCAAAAAAGGCTCAATCCCGATATCTTCAAGACGCGTCACACTGGAAAGCGCGTCGTTGGTGTGGATCGTACTAAATACCAAATGCCCGGTGAGCGCCGCACGGATACAAATCTGCGCCGTTTCTAGATCTCGGATTTCTCCCACCAGCATGATGTCAGGGTCTTGACGCAAAAAAGAGCGGAGAGCTGAAGCAAAAGTAAGCCCTATCCCCGACTTGACTTGAACTTGATTAATCCCTTCCATCTGATACTCAACAGGATCTTCAACGGTAGTAATGTTAACCTTTTCACTTCGAAGTTCATTGAGCGCAGAGTACAACGTGGTCGTTTTTCCACTGCCTGTAGGACCGGTGATCAAAATAAGTCCGTTGGGCTTGACGATAGCCTCTCGAAACAGCGCCAGCTCTTCCGGCTCAAAACCAAGCTTGGCCAGATCCATGCGAGAACGACTACGATCGAGAATACGAAGAACCATCTTCTCCCCATAAATCGTAGGCACTGTTGAAACACGGAAATCAACCACCCTCTCCCGCACCGTGGAAGTAAAGCTG
Organism: uncultured Planctomycetia bacterium; assembly: GCA_964497635.1. Taxonomy (GTDB): domain Bacteria; phylum Omnitrophota; class Gorgyraeia; order 2-02-FULL-51-18; family 2-02-FULL-51-18; genus CAMDWQ01. The sequence goes on from CAZCDB010000021.1 coordinate 17,010, forward strand.
CCATCTTGGGGAAGTCTTTTTTCGGCAATATCCATGTTGGACAAAATTTTCAGGCGCGACACAAGAGCCGTAAACATATTTTTATCGGGAGGAGACACGGACTTAAGCACTCCGTCAATGCGAAAACGAACAGAAACCTCTTCCTCGTAAGGCTCCAGATGAATATCGCTGGCCCGGTAACGCAGCGCCTCATCCAAAATAAGGTTTGCCAGATGCACCACCGGCGCTTTTTCTGCCTCAGAGATACTGTCCTTCTGAGCCTCCTCGACAACGCCTCCTCCCAGCGGAGCCGCCTTGGTGAGGTCTCTTAAAGAAACGACTGCTGACTTAAGCGCCTGTCCTTCCGTATAAATTAGGTTTAGAGCCTGCAGGATATCTGTCTTCGTTCCGATCACTGTTTCAATGTCTAAATGAGTGATTTTGCGCAGGTTGTCAATTAAGACAATATCTGTGGGATCTGTGAGAGCCACCACCAAGACATGGTCACGCCGCTCAATGGGTATTACTGTATTTTTTCGGGCGTAGGATTCCGGAATTAAGTAGGTCAGCTTTTTGGCCTCGGAGGCCTGCACCGACCAAGAATCGATGAGAAAAAAAGGAGTGTTGAGCTGAGAGGAGAGCGCCATCGCGATATCTTTCTCGCTGATCATGCCCAAGCGGATCAAAACCGCCCCGAGAAGCTCTCCCTTATTTTTTTCCTGCTGACGAAGCGCCTGATCCACCTGGGCCTGAGTCACCAGACCCGACTTGATAAGAATATCGCCCAGCCGTATTTTCTTCATTTATTGTTTTGCAGAACCTTGGCGCGGAGGAAGCTTATCCAGAGAGCGCGTCATCGCCTCAACCACTTGAAGATCATCCGGTTTTTTAGCTGTTTTCTGGAGAATCTTTTTTTCCTGGCGGTAATAATAGCTCTTCTTTTGCTCCTGGGCTTCCACAATGTCCAGGCGAGAGGCCATTTCTCCATCTTCAAATTCATTTAAAATCTTATTCATCGCCGTATCGCGCTGTCTCATCGGCTGGTTGTCTTCCCTGGAAACACTATCATAATTGTCGATGATATGCGGCGTGATAAAAATGACAAGCTCCCGGTCCGTGTCAGACTTATCATCGTAGCGAAAAGCTTTTCCCGCTATCGGCACGTCCCCTAAAAAGGGGATTTTGCGGGCTACATCCGCAACGCTCTTATCCATCAATCCGCCAATCACAAAAGTCTGGTGATTTTTAACACGCGCCACGGTGCGAACTACGCGGGTTGTTGGATCCAAAAAAGTGGTTGGAAAAAAACTAGAGGCTGCAACCGTCGTGATGGAGGGCTCTAAAAACAAACCTACTGTTTCATCATCATTGACCTGGGGAGTCATTTTGAGCGTGATGCCCACCTGTGATCTTTCAGCTGTGTTGGAAGTGGAGGTCGCCTGCCCCTCAGAAGTTGTCAGAGTAGTCTGATTCGCGATGGCAGCATTGGTGACAAGCTTGATATTGGCCGCTTCGTTACTCATCGTGAGTACGCGAGGACGGGCCAAGATTTTGGTGTTAATGTCTTGATTGAGAAAATGCAGCGTCGCCCGAAAATCACTGGCGCTAAGAGTCCCCAAGGTCAGAGTTGATGTGCCTTGAGTCGTCGCCTTCACCCCTTGAGATTTGTTAAAAATATTCTCGGTAAAAGGAAACCCCGTCGTTCTGGATCCCCCCGTCAGCGTGGCAAAAGCGCCATCTTCCCCACCCCACTCGATCCCTTGATTGCTCAAAAGATCTTTTTTGATTTCCATCAAATAGACCTCAATGAGGACCTGCGGAACCGGCTGGTCAATCTGGTCCAAAATTTTCTCAATCTCATCAAGCTTGGAAGGGATATCGGTAACAATAATGCTATTGGTTTGAATATCTGCCGTGACCTTTCCAGCCGATGTTAAGAGGCTAGCGATGACTTTGTCAATGCCTCGCGCCGCCACCACATTGGTAACCGAGGCTTGAGAAGCTTCCGTGGATGTGCTGCTTGATGAAGAGGAGGAGCTGGAAGAACTATCAAAAGAAGCTCTTTGAAGCGAAGTCAAATCATCAATTGTGCTCTTGCCTCCGACATCGATGGGTGAATTGGAAAGACGACTGTACTTCAAGCGGTAAATACGCGTTTCTGTCCGAACGCTCTCGGTTGTCGTCTCGCCCGACCCTTCCGTTTTTCTCGAATAAAAAAGAATGATGTTGTTCTTACCTTTCTGATACTCCAGATTGTTGGCCGTGGCAATGCTTTGAAGTGCTTCTTCAAGCGGGACTTTATTGAAGCTGAGATTAATTTTTTTGGACTCCACTTCTTCGCTAGCCACAAAACTCATCCGGGACTGCTCCGAAAATGTCCTCAGCACATCTTTTAAAAAAATACCATCCGCATCAAGGGTAATCAACTCAGAGGTAGGTGGCGTGGCTTCGGCAGCAACCGCTAGCTGCGTCCACAGAAAGACACCGGTCAATACAAGGCTTACTGCGCGATTTTTTCTCATGTCCATTGAATCCCCTGTTTGGTTAAATAGCCAGCTCGACCATTGCGCCGAAGACGGACGCCTTTTTTATCAATACTTAAAACTTCCGCATCTCGAATGCGATCCCCGACCTTCACCACCTGCCCATTGATTTTTGCATAACTAATCGTCGGTGACGACAAAAATCCTTCAAATTCCCACTGCTCTGTCCCTTCATCATACACCACCGGAACAGGCGCTGCATCATTCACACCAAAAAAAGGATCTCGCTTGTCCTCAGCATCGTAGCGAACTTCCGCTAAAACCGACGGGCCTAGCAAGGAAAAAAATAAAACCAATGAAAGGATGGGCTTCCAATACCTCTTCATTGGACAGACCCCTTGATCTCGTAGTAGGCATACAAGACCATGTTGATTCTTAGTTTCTGCACCGTTGTGTTTATACCAAACTTTTCCATGCGAAGCTGTCCCAGCAAAATAGAAGGTTTGCTATTTTCAATCAATTCTAAAAACTTTCCGACCTGATGATATCCTCCTTGGGCCTCAACAGACAAAGGAAGTCTCTCAAAACTATCCTCTTTCTCAGGGTTTTGAGGAGATACCGAGACCAAATTAAGCCCCGATTGACTGGCCGCTTCCTGAACTTTTTTCATCATCCAGTCCGGCTCTTTGGACGGCGAAAGCGAGGCGCGATAACTATTGACCTGGGCTTCAAAGGGAATGATTTCCTCCATTGTCTTCCAGCGGGACTGAGCCTCGGCAATCAGAAGCCTATTTTTCTTAACCGCTGCCGTGTCCGGCAAAATCAGAAAGCGGGCCATGAGTCCGGATAACACCAGCGCCGTGAGGACTGCCAGAATCATCTTTCTCTGCTGGAGAGGATACCGATTGAAAGCTTCGAGAATCATTTCTTTCATGAGGATTTCTCCGGGGACTCTGTATCAATAAAAAAGATGGAGCTGATGTAATTTCCGTTGGGATCCACCACTTTCCGAAGCTTGGATATTTTTAGGGCCCCCAGCCCCTCGGCCATCACAGGGCTTGATTTAAGCGCGGCAAAAAATTGGTTGAGGGAGGTTGTGTCCTCTCCGGAGGATCCAAAATGGCCCTCCAACCGAAGGGACTTAAAAGACCCCGCAGAGGTTGTATGAAGATCCGTGATCTCTAGCACATCCAACGCAATATCCTCCGGAATCAACTTAGCGATCTGGCTCAAACGACCCGTCCAGTAACTGCGCTGTCCATAAGTTTTGGCCGCAAAAGCGGCCTTTTTTGAAAGATTGGCACTGGCAATCGTCAAATCTTCCGCCTTAAGAATTTCTTCTGGAACCACCGAGGACTCTGTTTGCGTCTTGATCTGAGTCAGGGCTTTTTTAGTATCGTTTAATTTTCCTAAAAAGTAGAAGTGCAGGCAAAGAAAAATCCCCGCAATAACTATCGCCTCGGTGATTACAAGGCGCTTGAGTGTCTCGGCATCCCCCTCATCATAGCTACTTGAAGCGGTTGCAGAGCCCACCGCTTTTTCAGACCCCAAAAGGTTCGCTCTTTTTTTAGCTCCCAAACCAAGGGGCGACTTGACACGAGCGCGAGCCACCTCCAGCGCAATCAACTCAGACCCCGTGATCGAAGCGGCGCTCCCATTAAACAACTGAGCCCCTGCAATCATACTTACCGGAAATCCAAGCTCTGTCTTAAGAATCGATTCGAGGTTGGTTTCAGCGCAACCCGGATCCATCGTCATTTGTAATTCCGTGATTTTTAAACCACGAAAATTTTTCTCAAAAAAATTAAGAAAAAATGAAATCTGTTTTACAACGGCATTACTTTCAATTTTCTTAAGCTCTTCCCCGATAGCCGCATTCGGCTGAACCTTTGCCGAGTGACTCATCAAAACTTCGGAACCGCGACCGACCGTAAATAGCAGCGTTCCGCTTTGACGAAGACTGGCAAAAGCGACGGCTTGGCCGGTCGCTGAGCGGGCTGGCTTGTGATTCATTAAATTAAAAACCGTGAGATTTTGAGGTAAAACAAAATCAAGAGAATAGCCGGCAAGCATAACTGCTTTTTTCCAATCATCCACGGTGTCACGCCGCGCCGCTGAAAAAACAACACCTTGTTTTTTAGTTTGAGGAATGGGGAAAACAGAAAAATCTGTGTAGAGATCTTTCATGGCAAAGGGTAAATACTTCTGAGCCTCAAAACTTGCCGCCGCTCGTAAATCTTCCGCAGCCACCTGGGGAATATCAAAGTGGCGCAAAAAAGTATCTTCCTCGGGAAGCGCCAGGGCCAGCGCCCCTGCCGGATAGCTGAGTTTCTGCAATACTAGTTTTAGCGCTTCGGAGTAATAGTGCGCACGCGCACGCGTCTCATCAGGAACATTCAAAAGATCAAACTTGGTGCTCCCACAAAAGCGTGCAGATCCGCCAAAAAGAGGCACCTCCGCGCAAGCCGCCCAAAGCGTCTTGCCCTCAAGACATAGCCCTACAGATAGCGGTTTAAGTTTTGACATTTTCTATTCCTAGAAAAAATATTTATAAATTGGTTTTATTCTAACGGATTTTGGTAGGAATTGCTAGTATTTGATTAAAAAAATAAGGGGTAAAAATGGAGGCGGCGGGAAT
>CAZCDB010000022.1:0-21506 GCA_964497635.1 uncultured Planctomycetia bacterium
CTCGAGTAGCCGATGATGTATTTTAAATCTTTTTGCTGGGTGGCGACAAAAGCTCCATAGACGATGTTACAAAGAGCCAGGATTGCCATGAGCTCTGCCCAGTGACGCGCGCCCTCAGGCAAAAGATAAACGCCCACACGCAAGATCCCGTAGGCCCCTAGTTTCATCAAGACCCCTGCGTGAAGCATGCTTGCCGCGGTGGGTGCGGCTACGTGGCCGGCGGGGGACCAAATATGGAAGGGAAAGCAAGCGGCCAACACACCAAAGCCCAAAAAAAGGCCCAAGAATAAAATATTTTGCACCTGAGGGGTAAAGGTCACATTTTGTTTTAAGGCGATCAAGTCAAAAGTATGAGCGCCAGGCAAGCTAAACATATACAGGAAACCGGCAAACATCAGAGCGCTTCCCAAAAGCAGATAGAGAGTCAGCTTCATCGCGGCATATTCTTTGTCTGTGGAGCCCCAAACGACAATCAATAAGTACATGGGGATGACTGCGATCTCATAAAAAAGGAAGAAAAAGAAGAGATTGGTTGTCATGAATACGCCAAAGACGCCCGCGACCAGGAAAAGAAGATTGGCATAAAAGTCTTTGACGCGATAAGTCACCGTCCATGAGACCAAAACACCGCAGACGATGACAATAGAGGTCAAAAGAATCATGGAGACATTGAGGCCGTCCACCCCATTGCTATAAAAAATGCCGTAGCTTTTGACCCACTCGACATGTTCGACAAATTGAAAGGAGGCGTTGCTCGGATCAAATTGAACACAAAGCCATAAGGACAAGGCTAGACTGGCTAGCGAAGAGACCAGAGAAATAATGCGTACTGCGTTCTCATTTTTGGGGGGTGTAAACAAGACAAGAAAAAGTCCGATCACCGGGCAAAGCAGGATAGACGAAAGAATGGGAAAATTCATTTTAAAGAGGTCCTCCAAGAGACCGAGATAATAAATAGATGACCAAGATGGCTGCACCGATAGCCCAAGAAAGATAATCTTGAAGCATGCCACCCTGAATTTTAGAGCCCAACTTCCCCAGGTCGAGGATTCTAAAGGAGGTGCCATTGACCATAAAGTCTTTAATCACGCGGCGATCAAACAAAGAGAGGGCTCCGGCAATTCCCATACCCACTTTTTTGGTTAAAAATTCATAGAGATCATCAATGAAGAATTTACGGTCGAGCACCATTCGTATGAGGCCTTTGCCGCTAGCCAGTCTTGTCTCGGCGGTTTCCGGATTTTTAAAATAGAAAAATGCGAGGCTTGCTCCGGAAATAATGATTGCCGTAGTAGTCAGCAAAATTTCCATGTTGATGTGGGGTTTTTGGCCTCCCAGCCAGTCGGTGAGAGCGTGTCCAAACCAAGGGCTTCCCAGAAAACCCATCACGATTGAGATAAGAGCCAAGCTGGCCAAGGGCAGAACGCGGCAGATTTCAAGACTGATGCAAGGAGAGTGAGCTTCTTTTGCATCGTGAGCGCCATGATGCGAAGCGGATTTTTTTTCTTTTGAAAAAAGAATAATGAATAGAAGACGGAAAGAATAATAAACCGTCAAGAAGCTGACAAAAAGCGCGACAAAATAATAGGGGAGATGATGATGGCGAAGTGTTTCCAGAATCAGATCTTTGGAAAAAAATCCGGCGAAGGGAAAGATTCCGCACAGAGAGAATAGGCCGACCAAAAGTGAAAATAAAGCGACTTTGTCATGACGGCCTCCGCGCTGGCCGATCTCCCAGATATCATTGGTGTGAAAGTGGTGGATAAAAGCACCGCTGGTCAGAAAGAGAAGGGACTTAAAAAAAGCGTGGGTCGTCAAATGAAACATGCCCGCAGGAGTGGATCCGGCGCCAATGGCCATGACCATGAGGCCTAGCTGGCTTACCGTTGAATAAGCCAAAATCTTTTTGATATCCCTTTGGATGGTTGCCAGAGCCGCCCCCACAAAAGCGGTGAGAGCCCCAATGGTGAGAATGACCAGAAGTGCTGTTGCCGAGGAGCTAAATAATCCAAAGGCGCGAGTGAGTAAAAATACGCCAGCCGCCACCATGGTCGCCGAGTGAATCAAGGCGCTGACCGGTGTCGGACCTTCCATGGCATCCGGCAGCCACGCGTGAAAAGGAAATTGTGCGGATTTTCCCATCACCCCCATAAAAATCAGAAGCGCTAGAACGGTCAGTGTGGCTGGGGGTAAGGCTTGAGTTAAAAATAAGCGATTTAAGTCAGTGAAGTTGAGGGTCCCCACCAAAATAAACAAAGTAAGAATCCCCAAGTAAAAACCAAGATCAGCCAGACGATTTAAAACAAAAGCTTTGCGAGCGGCGGTGCCTGCGCTTTTTTTCTCGTACCAAAATCCGATCAAAAGATAAGAGGTGAGGCCCACCAGCTCCCAAAAAAGAAAGGTCTGTAAAAGATTGGTGGAGAGCACAAGACCTGTCATCGAAAAGGCAAAAAAGCTTAAAAAACCAAAGTAGCGCGCTCGCGAAGCATCCTCCACCATGTAGTAATAAGAAAAAAGGTGCACAAAAAATGCAATCACGGTGACGACAGTAATCATGAGCAGGTTCAGCTTATCAACTAAAAATCCAACATTGAGAACGTATTCCTGGATCGAAACAAAGGGCCACAAAGACTGAGAGGAGACATGAAGCCACGGATAAAGGTATTGTTGGGGCAAGAGAGTGCCGCTCCAGTGAGAAGCAAAAAGGCAGAGGCTTGAAACCGCAGCGGCAAGAGCCCCGAGCATGGCCACGGCCGGCGCCACTTTCTTCATTGAAGAGGGCAGTAACTGGATCAGAAGAAAAGCCGCCAGAGGCGCAAGTTGTATGATCCAAAGAAGTGTCAGATCCATTTAGCCTTTCAAATCCGTTGCGTTTTCAATGTTGATAGAACCTTTTTTGCGATGAAGCCAGAGAATAAGGGAAAGGGCGATTGACACTTCTGCGGCCGCCAAAGCGATGATAAAAATGACAAAAACCTGACCCAAGGATTTATCCGCTAGGACAAAGCGGTTGAATGCCATAAAACTGATGCTGGCTGAGTTTAAAATAAGCTCTAGAGAGATGAGCATGGCGACCAGATTTCGCCGCGTAAGAACTCCGTAAATCCCGATGGATAGAAGAGCCGCAGAAAGCAAAAGATAGGGGGTAAGAGAATTGCTCATTTAGATTGCTCTCCCGAGCTTGAAAGAACCAACGCGCCGATGATGGCGATCAGAAGAATCACGGAGATGATTTCAAAAGGAAGAGCTTGCGTGGTCAAAAGAGTTTTCCCGATGGCGCGGATTGAGAAGTCACCCTCAGAGGTTTCTTGGGGCCAGACTGTATAGTGAATAACTTTAGCCAAGACTGCAAATAGAAGGAGTGATAAAGCCCCCGCCCGCAGCTGCTTACCGATGGATCGGGGGCTGTGGTTGTTGGTCATGGGCCGTGAGAGCATGATCGCAAAGATGATCGCGATGGAAATCGCACCGATGTAGACAATCACTTCCATGATGGCCAAGAACTCGCTTTGAAGATAGATAAAAATTCCAGCGACACCAAAAAGACAGAGAATCAAAGAGAGCGCATTGTAAAAGACGTTTTTGAGGGTGACCGCTAAAATAGCCCCGGTCAAAATGATAAAAACTAAAGCGATAAAAACAAGCTCGCTAAGAATCATGAAGGGTTTCCTCCGGGAGCAGCCGGGGCAGCGGGAGCTGCTTTGGGGGCCGCAGGATCAACCACGGGAATCTTGGTCAAGGGGGTGCCCGCATCGCGAAAAGGTTTTAAAAGATCCATGATGAGATCTCTTTGGTTGAGGGATACCATGTCGTAATTGGGATCGTCGTGTTTGAGTGCATCGGTGGGGCAGACATCGATGCAGAGACTGCAAAGACTGCAGAGCATGTAGTTGACTTTAAAATCCGTGAGGACACGCTTGCCATCGATAGCGCTTTTTCCGGCGACCAAAGACATACAGCGCGACGGACAGGTTTTGATACAAGCGTTGCAGGCGATGCAAAGGTGATCGTTATCCTTTTCTTTATTTACGACAAAAGAGATCGGGCCCTTGAAGCGCTTCATGGGAATGCGTTCTTGGGGGTAGATGACGGTGACAGGCTTCTTGAAGGCGTAGCGGAAAGTGATCCCCATGCCCGTTAAGAGGCTCATGAAACCGTTGAAGATATCGCGAAGGTATTGTGTCATGCGAAAAATTTCTGGAAGTATAGCATAGCCGCGGTGACAAATAAATTGACCATCGCCAGAGGAATCAATACTTTCCACGCCAAGCTCATAAGCTGATCACTGCGAAGGCGGGGGAAAGTCCAGCGAATCCACATGATGACAAAAACCAGAAGGTAGATTTTAAGCAGTAGCCAAAAAGGTCCTGGCAATAAAGGTCCTCTCCAACCGCCTAGAAAAAGCGAGGCACCGATGGCGGATGAAATAAAAATGGCGGTGTATTCTCCGAGGAAAAAAAGCGCAAAACGCATCCCCGAGTACTCCGTGTGAAAGCCTGCGACAAGCTCCGACTCGGCTTCCGGGATGTCAAAGGGAGCGCGGTTGGCCTCCGCTAGCGCTGCGATCAAAAAGATCAGAAAAGCGAGGGGTTGGGTGATGATAAACCAGGTTTTGTCTTGGACGGCGACAATCTCGGTAAGCTTCAGGGTTCCGGTGGCCATGACGATGCCCATCGTAGAAAGAAGCAAAGGAATTTCATAGGAAATGTTTTGCGCGACCGCACGCATGGAACCTAGAAGAGCGTATTTACTGTTGGAGGACCAGCCGGCGATAAAAATGCCAATGAAGCTGATATTGGTCAGGGAAAACACAAATAAAAATCCGACATTTAAGTCTCGGATAATAAAATGTTGGCTTAAGGGCATAATAATGAAGGCTGAGAGAATCGGGGCAAAGACAAGAATAGGCGCCAGCCAAAAAGCAAACTTATCCGCTTGGCTAGGCCAAACAAGTTCTTTGCTTAAAAGCTTGATGGCGTCGGCAATCGTTTGTAAAGCGCCTTGAAAACCGACATGAAGCGGGCCTTGACGCAGTTGGATGCGAGCTGAGAGTTTTCTCTCGGCCCAGACCAAAAACAAAGCATTGACCGAAATAAAAAGAACCACGAGGGTTCCATAAAGAATGATGGTAAGGACTTGATCGAGAATAAAGTTTCCGGTGAGAGTCATTAGCGGTCAATCTCCGGAAGCACGATATCCGTGCTTCCCAAAACCGCGATTACATCGGAGATCAAATGACCCGGAAGCATGTCGACGACGGCGTTTAGATTGGAAAAAGAAGGGGTGCGAAGACGCATCCGATAAGGATTGAGCGTGCCGTCACTGACCAGATAAATCCCAAAAGACCCACGGGTGGACTCCACGGAGGAATAATATTCGCCTTTGGGTACATTTTTAGGAAGCTTGCCGGATTTAAATTCACCGGCGGGAATTTTGTCAATCAGCTGAGCCACAATTTTGAGGCTCTCTTCCATCTCTTGAAAGCGTACCGCGTAGCGGGCGTAAACATCTCCCTCGGTACGCGTGGGAATGGCAAAATCAATCTCAGGATAAATCGAATAGGGCTCATCACGGCGCAAATCCATGCCGATCCCCGAGGCGCGAAGAGCGGGTCCTGTGACGCCGTAGGCAAGAGCCGTTTCCTTGGTGAGCAGGCCCATGCCTTTGGTGCGGTGTTCAAAAATCACGTTTTTGGTGACGAGCTTGTCGTAGTCGCGAAGGCGTGCTTTAAACTCAGGGATAAATTTTTTGACGGCAGGCACAAACTCAACTGGCAAATCATGATCCACGCCGCCAAAGCGGAAGTAGTCGTAAGTCAGTCGCTCGCCGGTTGCCATTTCAAGTAGATCAAGGACTTTTTCACGATCATCAAAGCAATAAAAGAAAGGCGTGAAGCCGCCAAGGTCCAAAAGAAAAGTCCCCATCCAAAGAAGATGGCTTGCGATGCGGTTAAGCTCCGTCGTCAACACACGGATGTATTCGACGCGGAGTGGGGGAGTCACTCCCATCGCTTTTTCAATCAGAAGCGCGTAGCCAAAGTTGTAGCTCATGGCACCCACATAATCCAGGCGGCCAAAATTGGGCCAGCAGGCCAAATAATTTTGGATTTCCATCATTTTTTCGTGATGGCGATGCGAGTAGCCGATGACAGGCTCCACGTCGCGGACTCTTTCGCCATTCAAATGAAGAAGCAAGCGGAGAACCCCGTGGGTACTCGGATGCTGAGGACCCAGATTAAGATAATAATCGTTGTTTTGTTGCTTGATGGACTGGGGATAGGTGATTTCAAAAGTTTCAGCGTCGTCTTTTAGAAGCTTAAGACAGTGCTCGACATCAGCGCCTTTGGGCTCACCCTTGAAACTTTTTAAGAGAGGGTGGATGGTCGAACTTTCGGGGAGGAGAAGACGCTTTAAGTTGGGATGATCTTCAAAAATAACGCCAAACATGTCAAAAATTTCTCTCTCAAACCAATTCGCAGACTTATAGACTGCGGAAATGCTGGGCGCTTTGGCGATGGGCTGATTGTCCGCGGATTTTGGTGCGAGGATTTTGATGCAAGAGCGCTTGGCAGGTCCCCACTGGTTAAAATGATAAACAATCTCCAAGCATTCAGCAAAATCAACGGCGGTAATGGACTCCAGAAAATAGCCCTGAGCATGGTATTCCTTGGCGACTTCCCGGATTTTGTTTTGGGGGACTAGCGCTTCAAAAAGCACACCCGAAACCTTTAAATCTTTTTCAGAAAACTCTTCTGGCTTGATTACTTCTAAAAGCCAAGTTTTGATGTTTTTATCGAGAGTGGTCAGCATGTTTTTAGGCCGCAGGTGTTGCTGCAGGCGCCGGCGTTGGAGCGGCCGGAGGTGCTGGGGGTTTTCTAAAATCAGCTCGAGAAATAGCGTTTTTGTATTCGGCTGGTCGAGCATCTTGCGAGTCATTGACAACCGCCGGAGACATCACGCCTTGAGTTTTTCCTTCTTTGATTTGCTTCTGTAGTTCCATGATACCTGCGATGAGAGCTTCGGGGCGTGGAGGACAGCCCGGCACGTAAACATTGACGGGAATAATTTTGTCGATGCCTTCCAAGATGGCGTATTGACCGGGATATTTAAAAGGTCCGCCAGCGGTGGCACAGCCGCCGAGGGCGATCACATACTTGGGAGCGGGCATTTGGTCGTAAAGTGTTTTGATGCAAGGAACCATTTTTCTTGAAATCGTTCCGGCGACGATCATGAGATCTGCTTGACGAGGGGAGGGGCGAAAAACACCAAAGCCAAAACGATCCAGATCAAAACGTGCCGCGCCACCGGCCATGAGCTCAATCGCACAGCAGGCCAGGCCAAATGTCAGCGGCCAGAGGGAGTTGGCGCGCGCTAGATTGAGCACATCTTCCACACGAAAAAGATTCACCAGCCCCGGAGCGGGGGATTGTGTTTGGAGATAATCGGGATTTTTATCTATTTCCATGAGAAAAGCTCTTTCTTCCAAGCGTAAGCAATGGCAAAGGAAAGAATGCCAAGGAAAAGGGTGATTTCAAAAAATACCGCGAAGTTGACAGCCTCCTTATAAACGACGAGCACCGGAAAAAGAAAAGCGGCTTCGACGTCAAAGGCGATAAAAATCAGAGCGAAAAGATAATAATTGATGTCAAACTTAATCCAGGCATTGCCGATGGGAACTTCGCCGCTCTCATAAGGATTTTGGGTGTTGGCACCACGACTTTTAGGACTCAGAAGAAAAGGGATGAGGGTGTTGACGACAACGAAGCCGATGCCGATGATGAGGAAACCCAACACATACGAGTAGTCGTTCAATAAGGACATGAAGCTCCAAAAGTTTTATCCGCGCAGTATACAAAAAAGCTTTATTCAAGTCAAACGGGTTGGTGTGCTGCGGGGTGCACAGTGCACGGCGGGTCCTGTCGCTGCGGTTTCCCGTCGCATCCTCAGCCCGTCCTTCGGCGGGCCTCCGGGTCGACGGGATCCCCTCCTCCGCGCCACCCGCCGAGTATCTGATGTGTCATCCCGACCGAGCCGAAGGCGAGTGGAGGGATCTAGTGATAGATTCCTCCACTCGGCCAGTTGGCCCCGGTCGGAATGACAGTTTTTTATAACTCATTTATTCATATATAGTTATGATTAATTTATTAATGGTTTGTCGCCTTGTAATTGAGAGGGTTTATCATGTATACTTTCGCTAATATGGTAGGTCCAAGGGGAGGGTTTTACCTTGGCGGCCTATATAAGACTATGACATACAAAAAGAATCTAAAACTCAAATTTATTTCATCGATCTTAGTGTTTACTTTTCTTTTCTCTGAAGCGGCTCAAGCGGCTTCGGTGGAAGGGGGAGCGCAGTTGCGTTCTTCTGTAAGTGCGCAGGAGCAGATTCTTCAAGACCCTTCTTTTTTGCAACTTCCTTTTGAATTTTCTCGTTTGCGTGAAGTCCACCGGGGGACTAAAAATAATCTGATCATTCACATCCAGGATGCACATTCCAATCTATCAGGGCAGGACAATCTTGCCAAGACACTCGATGAGATCATGGCAAAATATAACGTGTCGCTGGTTCTTGTCGAAGGCGGTTCGAAAGATGACACACTGACTCCCATCAAAAAGATTGCGCCGGCAAGTGTGTGGAAGCAGGTAGCGCGGAAATTTTTGGTCGAGGGAAAGATTGCGGGGGAGGAATATTTGAATCTCACCTCCGATCATCCGATGAAGATTCTGGGGATTGAAAATGAAGCGCTTTATCAAAAGAGCCTTCATGGTTACGCGGATTTGGCGGATCAGCGCGCGCAGATATTGGAGCAGCTTAAGCGGATTCAGCTAGCCCTTGAAAAAATAAAAACTCGGTTTTACCCCAAAGACTTGCTCGCTTACGAAGCGCGTCATCTTCACGAAAGCGAGGATCAGCGGTCGGGGCAGATGGACAATCTTTTGTTCCTCATTCAAAAACACAAGCTTCCTCTGGATAAGTTCCCCAACATTCATAAAATTCTCGATTTAAAAAACAAAGAGACGCTGATCGATTTTAATCTGGCCAACCTTGAGCGAGCGAGTCTGCTTCAGGAGATTAGAAAAAAGGGCGGGGGCACAATAATCGACGAAGAATTTAAAAAATGGAAACAAGCGAAAAATTCAAAAACAGCTCAGTTTTCCCTCTTTCAAAACATTTTCAATATCGCCAAGGAGAAGAATATCGCCTTGGATCGTTACCTGGCGCTTGCGCGTTACGCCGATTATTTAAAAGATTTTTCGACGTTGGATCTGGATGCCGTGCTGGATGAGACGGAAACAGCCGAAGACCGGGTCTATCGGGCGGCGCTGAAAGAAAATAAAGACGCACTCCTGACGCGTGCGGTGGACCGGTACGCAAAGCTTCTGGTCACTGCCTACTCGATCCAGATGTCGACGAAAGATTTTGCTTTCTTCAAAGTCAACGAGCCAGATTTTGCAACCGAAGCGACTTTGGCGTGGATGAATCGCAAGCTTGTGGAGTTGGGATACGTCGAGGATATTGTTCCTGCTACCGATCTTTTAGAAAAAGGGAAGGCAGCGCTCGAGGCGTTTTATGAATCTGTTTCTTCGCGCGATCAGGCGTTTATTGAAAATACCAAGAGGATCTTGGATAGAGGATCGAGCCAAAACAACGTAGTTGTTTTGATAACAGGTGGCTACCACACCCCGCACCTCAAACAACTTTTTCAAAAGGAAGGCTGGTCCTACGCGGTCGTCGCACCCATCGTTACCACCCCAACGAATCAGAAAAAATATGAAGACGTGCTTCTCGAAAAAATCCGCCCCGCCAAAAAAGTCGTGACCACGGATAACGGTGTGTCGCTGGTGGTGGAGAAAAAGACGGAGGGTGCTCGGGCTACCGCTCTTTTTGAATCACTACGCCTACCCGAGGTTGTTTTGGCTGCGGCGGAGATGGCAGGAACTACAGGTCAAGCTTCAAGTGTATTGGCGGCGGCAAGACTTGCCAAAAAAAGCCCAATATCAAGGACTGACCCCAAATCCACTTCTGCTACCGGCGAAGATCCAAGAGAGATCTTGAGGCGGGCTTGGGAACAATTGAGACAGCCTGGTAAACACGGGCCCATTGAGATCCAAGGAATCGTCGGGTCGGTGATAGTCAGCCGGGGAAAATATAAGCACGCGACTCCAGCTCCCGATGGAAAAAGCATGGGGAGGGCTGACCGTCCCTCCGGTGTTGGACCTGGCCCAGATAATTTGATCTTATCAGCGTCCCTCCTTGTTGGAAGCGAAGGTGAAGGAAAAAATAAAAAATACTGGACGCAGGTGATCAAGCATAGAAAACAAAAAACTCCCCACAATATACTTGAGCCCGACGGTCCCAAACTTTACTGGGACCCGGTTGAAAGATTTTTTAAAGAAGGCGAGGATCCGGTAGCCAAGACGTTGCGTGAAGCCTGGGAAGCGATTGTTGCGGATCCCAGCCATGCGCCCATTAGGATCGACGGGGTCGTCGGGCCGGTGATACGTGACCGGGGAGAGTATCAAATGTCAGCTCCGTCGCCGGACGGAAAGAATATGGGCACGTATGCCCGATCGGGTATTGGCGCGACAGGTGACAATAAGCTGGTTTCCGCCAGTCTTCGCATCGGAAGCGAAGGTAGGGGCAAAAAGCGGCGTTTTTGGATGGAAATGATAAAAGTCAAAAGACAAAACACCACTCCAGGTAAATTTGAACCCGACGGCCGCAGGCTCTATTGGGATCCGGTGGGCAGGATCTTCAAAGGTGATGAAGATCCGGCCATCAAAACACTACGCGAAGCATGGGTAGAATTAAATAAACCTGGAGAGCATAAGCCCATTGAAATACCGGGTGTTGTCGGACCCGTGATAACAAACCAGGGGAGGTTCCAGATATCGGCCCCGATGCCGGATGGGGAAAACATGGGCAACCAGCAGAGTCCCGCGGGCATTGGTTCCAGCCGAGGCAACCTTATTGAATCAGCATCTCTTCTTGTCGGCAGTGAAGGCGAAGGAAAGTCTAAAAGATTCTGGATCCAGGCGATCAAGCACAAAAAGCAAAAAACGGACCCCAGTAAATTTGAATCTGATGGGCCTAGAATGTATTGGTCGCCGAAAGAAAGGTTTTTTAAGAAAGACGAAGACGCGGTAGTGAAAGCCACTCGTGAGGCATGGACCACTCTGCAAAAGAGCTCCGATCATAAGCCTATTGAGATCGACGGGGTCATTGGGCCGGTGATAAGCAATTGGGGGCAGTTTCAAGTGACGTCTCCGGCGCCGGATGGAAAAGAGCTTGGTGATCAGCGTCTTTCGGGCGTCGGCGTATCTGCGGATAACAAGATCTTGTCCGCCACTCTTCGAATTGGAAGCGAAGGGAAAGGCGGAAGCCGGAAGCTTTGGATAGAATTGATAAAAATTAAGAAACAAAAAACAGCAGTAAACCAGTTTGAACCCGACGGCCCCCGGCTTTATTGGCAGGGTTCGGAGAAAAGAGTTTACGAAAAATATGAAAATCCGGTGATCGAAGCCGTACGCGAAGCATGGAGCCGGTTGAGAGATCCTGGTAAACACGATCCTATCGAGATTCAAAACGTTGTTGGCCCCATTTTAAACAAACGAGGGCAATTTCAGGTCTCGGCTCCGGCGCCGGACAGAGAAACAATGGGCAGGTCTTCATCCTCAGGGATCGCTATCTCACTCACCAACCTGGTTATCTCCGCCGCTCTCAGGCTCGGGAGCGAGGGAGAGGGTAAGCATAAGCGGTTTTGGGTGCAAGCCGTAAAAATCAAAAGACAGAATACCGCCGCGAATAAATTCGAGGCCGACGGCCTAAAGCTTTATTGGCAGCCTCTTGCCGGAGAGTTCGCGGATAAATCATTGGATGATTTTATGGAGGAGTACGATTTAAAGGATGTTATCTCTTCGATTGGCGGCGCATCCCCCAAAGCACTGAGAGCCTATCTTTTTCTTACCACCGACCTTTCACCAGAGTCCATCAACAAAATAGCAGCCCATTCTTTTGCTGTCTTTCGCGGCAGAAATCCCTATGGAGAGACGGCTATCGAGGACGCCTCCGAAGTTGATGCGAAGATCGTGATCCCCGGTCCGGAGCATATCAAGACGGATCAGGCTTCGGTCACTTTTGAGGGATCTGTTCCGGAGGGCTGGCCCTATGTTTTTATCGGAGGCGACAGGAACAGGCTTGTCCCTGTGATTAATGGAAAATTCAGTGTCCTGATCGTGCTTGAACGGGCAAAGGAAGCTCATTTCACGTTTTGCGCCTACAATCCCGAAACCGCGGCACGTGGATCCTATGAGGGGCGTTCTGTCCTTCAGACCCAGGAACCTCTGGATCAGAATGAACTTTTGGCCGATCTTCTGGACCTGAAGCAGGGCGCCTTGGACCGGATCAGCAGTGATCCGGGAAAATTAAGTTATCTTACACACAGCATGGAGGTGGAGCTCCTTGGAAAGTTTACCCACAATGAAACTGAGGGATTTAATTTTTTAACACAAAAAATAAAAGCTTATTCCAAAAAACCGGCTCTTCAAAAACTGTACCGGGCGATCGAGACAAAATTTAAAGCTGTTCAAAGCCTTGAAATTCCGGGATGGGGCCCCGAAAATCCGGATGACAAGCTTTATTTTTATCAAAAATGGGTCATTTACGAAGTGGTGCGGCGCGCGGGTAAGAGCGAAGAGTTTACTCCGGGTGTGATCAATGCCTTGGATCCGGGACTTGGAAAAACCCTTATCAGCGAAGCCATTATAAGAATTCTCATGCAGGAAAGAAGTGTGACGGCTTTGGCTGTCATTCCCAGATCGCTATCCGGACAGTGGATGGAGGATGAGGCCGCGTTTTTCAGAGATTCTGTTCTGGTCCAGGCCACCCACGGAAACACAGCATCTAAAATAGATCTTTTAAGGGGAACCCCCAAAAACAAAGTCGTCATGGTAAATCCTGAATTTTTGCAGACAGATGATCTGCGGAGAGCCAAGTATCTTACAAGGGCTCCGGATCAAGTGGTGGTCAGCGATGAGTTTCAATGGGCTAGCCGCAGAAGTAAAAGAACGGCCATGCTGGAAAATATAGGCAACTCATTTTTGATCGGCATCAGTGCGACACCGTTCGCCACGCCCCAAAAAGCAAGGCCTCTTCTCGAATTGATCTACAAGCGGCGAAAAGGACTCGCGAGTGCTCGGGCCTTTCGAAAGGTGTTTAGCGCGTCAAAAAACGACCCCAAGTCCTTAAGAGAGATCTACTTTTTATTCGAGCCGATCCTGTTGCGCCTGACGACAGAAGATGTTTTTGAAGAACAGCCTGAGCAAGGCCCTCTTCTGCGTGACAGGCTTCCAAGAAAAGAATATATTCCCACCGCTAAGTACGGCGGCTATACCCTGACGCCAGCGCAGGAAAAAGAGATATTGCTTATGTTCACCGATTGGCTCGAATGGAAAAAACGTCAGTCCGGCAGAGAGATAACCACCGACGATAGAGCGCTGCAAAAACGCCACGGAGGCGCCCGGGATCATTTTTCATTCGCCAATTCTTATCTTCAGACGGTGATCAATCCGGCTTATGTCGGCTCCGCCGAAATCTCTCCCGGCCACCAAGAGCTTCTTAAGATCGCTAATTATGAAGTCAGGGATCAAAAAGGGAAGGTCTACATCCTGGCCAAGTACAGAGACCAGATCAAAAGCTATAAAACCCTGCTGGAGAAGCAGGGTTTTGGAGTGGCCACATTTTATGGGGACACGGATGAAGAGTTCAATGCTCGCGGAGGATACATTGTCGGCCCCGGTGATAAGCCGCTGCTGTTTAAAAAGAATAAGAAAAAAAATAATTATATGATCGATCCGAAAACCGGAAAGCTTGTTCCTGCCGCCGAAGGGGATCTGGACGGCGCGCCTATCACGCCGCTGGATTATAACCGTCTGCGTTTCCAGAATGATCCGGAAATAAATATTATCATTTCTTCCGAGGAGATGGGCACGCACGGGCTTACGTTTACCGCCGCCAGCGCCATGGTCGAAGCGGGCCTTCCCAAGGATATTACTTACCGTGTCCAGGGAGAAAAGAGGATCCATCGCATTGATAACAAGCGTTTGAGCCGTGTTAAGAGGTTCTACCGTCTTGAGGAGAGATATTCTGGCGAATTTTTAGAATCTATCGAAGATCTTACGCTTGTCACCAATAAAGAAACGGGCGTCACCACCGTGTATGCTCATCCGAACATGATCCCCCAGCATATTCGTGATAAAGCAGAGTCCTACAACATCGAAAATATAAGAAGACGCTATTTTGATCAAGGCACTTACCGACAGGTCCAAAATAGAAGGCTGGAAAAAGGCCGGTCCATCATCAGCATTCTTTATGGAGATTTCGGCGGTGAAGAGATCTTTCTTGGAGAAGGGCAGGGCGGTTTCAAGCTTCCAGAGGCTATGAGTGACGAGGTTGAGCTCGAAGAGGGCGATTCGGGAGATGCGTCTGATGGTGGAAGCTACGCGGCACGGTTGGCGAACCACCGTGAAGATTTCTCGAAAGGCTCTGAAGCGGCTAACATGTCCCCAAAAGATCGTTCGGGACCTGGTCCGGTAAAGGTAAATGGTCCGGTAAACATTTTTGCGGAAGTCATCGCCCAAAAAAGAGGCTACGGCTATCTGGAAGACTGGAAAAAAGATCCTCGATTGGCGGATGTGGCTGAATTTAGAAAAAATACAAATCTTACCGCAACTCTTCCGATTGGTGTGGGTCGAGCGGAGGAGGGTGGAAAAAGTTATGCGTTTTCTCGCGTCAACACTTTAACTCCAGCAGAGTCGGATGTCATCGCCCGCGCTTTCTTTGGCGTTGCGCCACAAGCTGCGCGGCTTGCCGGCCAATCTGTGGGGCCCAATTTAAGTCCTCGGGCGGCGAAGGTGATCGGAGTTTTGAATTGGATTGTGGATCATGGGTCCTTGGCCACGCTTGCGGCGGCGTCTTCTGTGCCGATGCTGGGCAGTATTTTGTCTTGGAGTCTGGCGTGGCCGGTGATTTTGGTATCGCTTCCGCTTACTTTTTTTGCCGCCGGTTTTTCTCTTCTTTTGCTTTTGAAAATTATTCGCATTGATAGAGGTCGAGCGCCTACCAACCCGTTGGATCCAAGGATTGAGGCGGTGGAAGAGAAAATCCAAAGCGTGAAAGGTTTTGAAGATTTTGAGGTCAACTTTATCGGATTTAATTTTCATCATCCCAATACAAAGCGGGGAGCCAAGACCCCTGCCAATCGCACGTTGGAATTGTTTCAAGAAAAAACCATCGACTGGCCGAAAGAGTTGCAGAGTGCTGCCAACCCCATCAGCGAAATAGTTCTGTTTGATCAAACAGATCCCAAAAAGACAGGTCAGTGGATTGATTTGCATCGAGACATGGCCTGGGCGCCTCTTAAAAACCGCGTGACTTTGATCTCGGATCCCAACTCGAAAAATAAATATATCATGGCGATCAACCTAAAATATCCCGTGGATGAGCTGGTGAGCGTCGTAAAATTTAAGCTGAATCAAAGCGACCCCTTGGCTACGCGCTCCAACCTAAAAATCTTGGAGGACGTATTTGCAGAAATTAAGCGTCAGATCCAAAAGCCGCAATATCAGATGCCGGACACGTGGCAACTGACAATTCATTGGGTGGGTCCGAGCGGATCATCCGAATCATTTAGGACCTACCAAACAAGCGACGGCCAATCCCTCGCGCAGGGACTCGAAAGAATTTTACCCTCGGGTGCTCAGCTTGATACCCCTATCATTAAGCTAGATTTCTCATCCCTGAAAGGAGATATCACGCTTTCTTACCATCTACCCGCGCGGCTTGCCCTGAGCGGGCAAAGCAAGTCGATGGGGTTCGCGAATGAGCCTAACGTGTCCCCAAAAGGTCGTTCGGGACCTGGTCCGGTAGATGTCTCACTTTCTGCTGAATTGATGCGGAGAGCCCAGGCCTTGGGTGAACAAGCAGCTACCACCGTGAACATTGAGGCTTATGACAGTCTGGTCAAACCTGCACTCGAGGCTGATTTTGTAGACGCGCATTCTCGGATCAAGCAGATCAGCGGAGAAGCTCAAGGCTTAGAACAGGCTTTTCCTTTTATCAAAGAAATGAAGAAAAAAGACCGCTATACCGGGCGCGGACTTCCCATTTCCATTTGGGATCATACGTTCTCGGTTCTGCGTTATGCCGACGCGGTTGCCGCAGGCAATCACGCTGATTTTGAGGAGAATTACGGTGGTGAATCATTGCCGCAGGGGGTCGTCGACAGTTTTCGCGATCTGTCGGCAGGCGAAAAAGAAAATTTCAGGGAATTCGCGAATCTTTTTTATATTTTTCATGATATCGGTGTGCTAATCCAGGAGCCCTTGCATCCGGAAATCGGCTTTGTCATCGTGAAGCCCATCATGCGCCGTTTGATGGAAACCGGGCGTTTTAACGAAGATCATTTGCGTCTGATGCAGTGGCTGATGCTCCACCACGCGGATCTGGGGACGGCGTATGTGGCTGAGAGGCCCATTGCTACGATCAAAGGATTTTTGGATGAGTTGGAAACAGACTTGCAAGACAAGTCCTTGATGCGTTGGGCGCGCATCCTTCTGCCGGTGGAGACTCTGGGGGATGTCCGGGGGATCTTGAATCCCAATGTTACGAAGGGAAAATTTGTCACGACGCAGTTGGCGGCTTATTATTTGCAAGCTTCCACGCCGGAAGGCTTCGCACAGCTTGTCGAGGGCGCCGCAGAACACCGCTTAAGAAAATACTCCGAACAAAACGGAAAATTTATCCAGTCCCGGTATGATGAAATATCCAAGATCCTGGATCGGCGCCCCGCGGTAAGAGCCGATATTTCAGAATTGCTCAAAACCCTCCGCGTCGATTACGCGCTGTTTTATTTTCCCAATCTTGAGCCGGAATCTCTTATCAAGTTCCTGGCCCTCTTCAGCCAGATCCAAAAATACGACCCGAAAGTAGTGTCCCTGATCCTGAAAGCCACGCAGATCATCCAGCCGACGGTCGCGAGGGCTACTACGGAGGCTATTGGGGAGCTCTCCTTTGAGGAGATCCTCGCCGGAGGACAGGGTCTGCTGGATATTCTGCGGCGGCTTCATATGCGGATAGAAAATAACCACGTTTATTTTGACAACGAAGCCCTGGCTGTTGAGAAAACCTTGAAAAAAGCGGAAATACAGACGGCGGATGAAGGCATCACGTATGAAATTTTAAAAGCAGTTTCTCTCGCGGACTTAGAACATCTGGCCGGCATCAGCGAGAAAAATCCAAAGGTTGTTTCCATAGAAATACTCTCTGATAGCGGGACTTCGGTTGTCTATGACAAGCAACGCGGTGATCTTACGGCCAACGCCGCTTTGGAAATTCAAAAGGGTGATCGGGTCCGGGTACATTTTGCTGCGGCGCGATTGGCAGACTTGATACCTCATTTAAAAATCCCCTACACCAGCCAAAAAAGACCCGGCGTTTCTCAAGTTTCCACAGTTTTCAACGTGGTAGATATCGGCGGGGGAGACCTCTCGATCCAATCATGGGATAAACGTCGTGATGCTCGGCCCTTTAGTGATGAGGATTGGGCACAGTTTGAAAAAATAGGTTTTGGGGGTTTGGAAGATATCGATCCCGCCATCGTTCAAAAGGTTGAGCACTCCGCTTACACCAATCAGCCGGGGTATACCACGGTATTTATCAAAGTCACTGAGCGAGGCGGCAATATCCGGTATTTTAAGATCCGCGGCGCGAGCACTTCGGATCTGGAGCCTCTGAAGAATTTGCAGGCGACTCTGGATGATCTTGCGGAGCCTGATACGGCACTTCAAATCAGCATGGGAAATCAGGGGGACAGGGAAGGGAATTGGCACGCGGTGCCCTCGGGCGACAAGTGGGAATATTTTGGGACGACCGATGAGCCTTTGGATAAAAGATCTTATTACGCATTGGTCGAATGGAAAGAGAGCACCTCTGCCAAAAAAAGATCTCTGGGGAAAGTCCGCGTCGGAAGGGATCTCGCTGGAAGACCTATCGGGAAGATCTTTTTCCGGCCGGTGGATTCGGATCAGGAAGAGATCTTGAGTCCCCGGGATGTCCGGTTTGTGCTTTCCGCCAATGCTCTTGGGTGGGAAAACACCGATAGCAAAGCTCTTCTTCAGGAACAATACACCTCCACCCACGATTTTCGCCACATTTTTGATCTGCCGTATATTTTGGTTTCGGCCGCGGATCAAAAGCCTTTATACCAGATCGGATTTTTCAGTCAGCTGGGCTCCTCTGCTGACGAACTAAAAAATGCTTTTGGTGGGCACGCCGTCCGCTTTGCTCTCACGGATTATGAAGGAAATCTGCAGAAAGAAAAGCTTGTCACTTCGCTGAACGAGAAAGGCTATCACCAGAGACGGGGACCGATCCGCTGGTGGTTGGCGAGAATTCCTTTCCTCCGTCGCATACCCGAGGTCCTGCGTCTGATCCAACCCGGTGATTATCACTTGTCCGGAGACCAGATCGATATCATTCTCCAGCCCGCGGTTTACCCCGCAAATCTTCTCGCTGTCAGCCGCGACGGCAGTCAGGTAGCGTCGGTCACTTTTGAAGGAAGATCCGGTCTGTCGGGCGCCAACTATTGGAATGTTTTCTCAGAACTCAAAAAAATGATCGGGGAAGGCAAAGCAGGCATCGGATGGACGCCGTACGCTCTTTTTGTTTTGGACAATGGGATGGATCCAACGGTTCGGATCATGGGTGAGAAGGGCGCCGCTCCGCAGGTGGTGGTCCAGGGGAGAAATAATATTAATGCGACTCTGAATGTGGCGCGTGCGAAACCCTCCCAAAAAGCGGCTTCGCGGTTGGCGCAAGTGCCTACTCTTGATTGGTTGGGTGATGACAGTACACCCGCCAAGGAAATGTTTCAGGCGCTGCATTTTGAGCAAGGGGATGTTTACCTGGCTCGAAAGGTTTCGGAGGAGAATAACCTGTGGCTGATCAAAGTCACCCTGCCTGGGCTGGACTGGGATTCTTTTGTTGTAGACGCCCAGTCCTCGCTTCGGGAGCTTGTGGGGATGGGGATTAAGAGCAAGTTTAAAGACAAAACGATATCCTTTGATATTTTAGTGCATCAATCCAATGAATCGGGCCGCCAGCGCAATGTCCCGCTGGCTGTGATTCCATCCTCTGAAAACGCAGAGTTTATCCAATCAAGTTATCTTGAGCTTTACCCCTACGATGTTCCCTGGAATTTATTAAGAGATCCCTCCCAAGATCAATTTTTCGAACAATGGAAGGCTTTTGCCGCAAATCAGAAAAAATACGAGCGCTGGGTAAAAGAATTTTTGGACAGTAAAAATACGATTGTTAAAAGCAGGTCTAAAGACGTTTTCTATTCACCTTATTATTTACTGCGAAAGACGGCGGAAGGACTTCAGGAGCCATTTGGGTTTAGTCCCGATCATTTATTGGAGCCATCGCTAGAGCTAACGCTTAGAAAAGAATTTTCCAAGGGTCCTGTGACGGTACTCATTTTACCTCCAACCGTGTACCCCCCGGCCGCTCGAGAAAATATAGAGACGGACATGGGTACGGTGAAGCGTGTTTACGAACGAGTTAAAGAATATTCTTTTCAAGAGGGGGACAGGATATGGGATTTGGCGACAGGAAGCGGTTATTGGCTTGCTGTGGCAACCCTGGCTCTGAGTGAAAATGAAAGCGCCCAAGGCAAAAATATCTCACTGCTGGCATCCGACGCCAATCCGTGGGCCGTCATTGGCGCTAATATCAACCTGCAGGGCATTTTGGGTAAAAAAGTCGACATTTATCTTGCTGATGGCTTGCTGGATGCCCAGGGCAACCCCATGAGCAAGCAACCAGTGCAAATCTTATTGGCCGCCGCGCCGGCGATCGGCAAAGCAGGATCTGACGAGAGGCCCGTCTCAACTCCTTTGAAGCAGTTGCACGACGGAGGCCAAGCCGGCTATTGGTTTTGGAAAAATTTGACGGATGTCTTAGCAAGGCAAAATAAAAAAACATTGTCGAGCCATGTTCTCGATAACCGAAGAGGGATCGCTATTTTGTGGAACCAATATTCATCAAGAGCAAAGGACGTCGTGCAGAGCTGGATAGAGG
Organism: uncultured Planctomycetia bacterium; assembly: GCA_964497635.1. Classification (GTDB taxonomy): domain Bacteria; phylum Omnitrophota; class Gorgyraeia; order 2-02-FULL-51-18; family 2-02-FULL-51-18; genus CAMDWQ01. Next base: position 20,140 of record CAZCDB010000022.1, read on the forward strand.
CGGCCGGTTTTCAAGAAATAAAAGAGAACACCCCTGTTTCGGGACCCTCATTTGAGGCGATAACCGAAGCCGGGTTAGAATCTTCAGTTGTGACTTATGTGTTGCACATGAATACCAATACCGGACCAGGTCCCAATCGTCCAAAGGGGGACGCGTTAGCGCCTAATGGCGCGCGGTTGGCGGCCCCCTCTGCAGGAATTACTCATTTTGATAAAAAGGGTCAGCCTGTTATCCGCGTCATGGACAACTCGGGGCATTCGATTGAGATTGCTCCCGGCGTGGGAGCCAAGATCATCTCCTACAAGGATCCCCAGGGCAACGAGTTTCTTTATCAGCTGAAAAATCCTACTTGGGACGGTGGTATTCCCTTTATGTTTCCTTTTGCCAATCGGATCCGGGATGGGAAATTTTCACTGACGGATAAAAAGTCAGGCATGACACAAACCGTGGATTTAGCAGCTTCCGAGATTGTTTCGCGCGCCGGCCAGCATCCGCTTCATGGGATGGCGCAGAAGATTCCATGGCAGGTGGAGAAGGAAGGGGTGGAAGCGGACGGATCATTTTTTGTGAGGCTTGTGCCGGATTCCCAAAAATTCAAAGACGAAATAGAAAAGTATTTCGGTCGCATCCCCGTGTCTTTGACCTACCGCCTAAAAGACGGCGAATTTTCCATCACAACCTCGGTTACCAATACAGATACAGCGCCCCGAGCCTTCAGCTTTGGCTTTCATCCGTGGTGGAAAACGGAAAATCGAGATGATTGGGAGGTTGTGACTTCGGCATCCAAGCATTGGGAGACCGATGACGATCGATTGCCGCTTCATCAGCACCCTGTTTCTGTTGAAGGGACTTCGTGGGACCTAAGAAAGCCGGTTTCGCTCAAAGGCAGGACAGATGATCATGTGTACACAGGGCTCAGCTATGAAAACGGTCAGGCCGTGTCAATCCTCAGAAACAGAAAAACAGGCCGAACAATACAGATCGCGCAGGATGAGCATTTCAAGCATCTTGTGCTGTGGCTACCGGGTGGAGGCTGGAAAGACGTCACCGGTTTTGAGCCTCAAACTTCGGCAACGGACGCGATGAATCTCCAGGAGGCTGGGATCCAGGAAGCCTCCCCAGTCATCCTTGGGCCCGGCGAATCTTATGAAGCCACGGTGCGTTTGACGGTCTCCGCGGCGCGGTTGGCGATTCTAGAAGAAAACTTGGCGGTGGTCAGGCAAAAGATGATTGATCGCTTTGATAAATCATCCGGTGGGTCTTCCATTTTCACAAAACTTCGCCGCAGGCTCGACGGGCACGCACTAGCTTCCCCAGAAAATCCATACGAGTTTTATTTTAGAGAGAACGATGCTTCTTATCCGATA
>CAZCDB010000023.1:0-20861 GCA_964497635.1 uncultured Planctomycetia bacterium
TTGGGAGGCATAAAAACTTTTTTCTGGGACATCGCCAAAAAAGTTTCTTGCGCCAAAAAAAGCGCTTTTTTTTCGTTTAATATTTTTTTTACGTCTTCCTCAGTAATAAAAGGGGTCATAAGATTAATTTTTTTCGATATAACGATTGGTGATTGGCATGCGCCGATCCCGACCAAAAGCTCTGGGTGTAATCTTAATGCCCGGAGCGGCTTGACGTCTTTTATACTCACTGGCATCAATTAGTCGTAACACTCGATAAATTTCTTGGTGGCTAAGGCCTCCAATTTTTATCTGACGGAGCGCCTGGTCATGCTCCACATAAGCATCAATTAGCTGATCCAAAAGCGCATAGGGCGGAAGCGAATCTTGATCTTTTTGCCCATAACGGAGTTCAGCACTTGGGGGTCGATCCAAAACAGTTTGAGGAATTAACGCTTGTCCTGCAATCCGATTGCGCCACTGAGCCAAGCCAAAGACAAGGGTTTTAGGAACGTCTTTTAGCACACCAAAACCACCCGCCATATCTCCGTAAAGCGTGCAATAACCAGTGGCCACTTCACTTTTATTGCCCGTTGTCAAAAGAAGGTGCCCAAACTTATTGGATAGAGCCATTAAAAGAGTCCCCCGAATTCTTGCCTGGAGGTTTTCTTCCGTAACATCCTCTTGAAGCCCCGCAAACACACTCTGTAAAACTTTTTTATATTCCGCGAGCAAAGAATCAATTCGAAACTCAAGACAACGAATACCCAGGTTCTTGGCCAATCCCTTGGAATCTTGATAAGTTTCTGGTGAGGTATAAGGTGAGGGCATGGTGACCCCATGAACCTTCTCAGGACCCAAAGCATCCACTGCGATCGCCGCAACAAGGGCAGAATCAATCCCCCCGCTAAGACCCATCACCACCGACCGGAAGCCATTTTTACCCACATAGTCCCGAACCCCCAGCTTAAGCGCCTCATATACCTCTTCCGCCTCGGACAGTGGCGCTACTTTTTTTAAAGATTTGCTGGGCTTCCCTCGAAGCATCAGGGGCGCTACCAGAAGCTCTTCTTGAAACTGCTTGGCCTGAAATCTCAGATTCCCTTTGGGATCCACCAAAAGACTTCCCCCGTCAAAAACAAGCTCATCCTGCCCGCCCACAAGATTTAGATAAACCACCCACGATCGAGTGGTTCTGGAAAGCTTTTTTAGCAACTCCTTACGAGCTTTTAGCTTTCCACGGCAATAGGGAGAGGCAGAAATATTGATGAGGCAGTCTACTTTGCCGGCATATTTTTTCTGATAAATAAAACTTTCCTGATCCCAAATATCTTCACAAATGGAAATGCCCCACCGAACTCCAAAAGCCTTAAAAAAGCAAGGCTTGCTTCCTTCAGAAAAGTATCGTCTTTCATCAAAGACACCGTAGTTTGGGAGCTTGTTCTTTTGGTAGATCGCGTGGATTTTTCCATCCAGATAAATAGCCGCTGAATTGTAAACCTTCTTTGATTTTGGATCGCGCTGAGCAAACCCGACCACTACCATCATCCCTTTGGTTTTAGGCGCCAAGCCTTGAATTATGCGAAGATTTTGTTCTAGAAATGAGCTTTTGAGCAAAAGATCTTCTGCGGGATATCCAGAAACTGTCATCTCAGGAAAAATAACCACCTGACAATTGTTAGAGCGCGCCCAGAGCAAGGCCTCCTCAATTTTGGACTGGTTGGCGGAAAAATCGCCTACCGTTGTATTGATTTGGGCCAGACAAAGATTGGGAGATGCAAAAATTTTAGAGTGCTTAGGCATTGTGAGCACCGATAAAAGATAATGTGAGCTGTGTTCTTTTATCTCTTTCTAGACAGACTTCCGCCAGAGAAAGTGGTCGGAGCAGCTCTGCGATTCTATCAGAGAAAATTTTCAAAATAGTAGCGTCAGAGATTTCAATCCCATGAAAAAAATCCACATTTTCTCCCAAGTCTCTAGAATGAACTTTGGAGATTAAATGGCTCTCAATTTGTTTTTCTAGCCAAGACTCATCCAAATCCTCTTGGTAAGCCACGGTTACCCTCAAGCAAAAATTATGACCATGAACCTGGTTGTTTCTCGAAAAGCTGGAGCTAAAGAAAAAGGATTTGGTAAAAAAAGCTTGGGGGGCTGAACTCATTATTTGCGCGCAATGAGATTCATAAACTCCATCCGCGTGCTCCGATCTGTTCGGAACACACCTAGCATGGAGCTTGTCACACAAGTTGCGTTTTGTTTCTCAACACCACGCATGGCCATGCAAAGGTGCAAAGCCTCGATCACCACCGCCACCCCATGAGGCTTTAGGGCCTCACGCAAACAGTCAGCAATTTGGTGTGTCAATCGCTCTTGGACCTGGAGTCGCCGAGAAAAAACATCCACAATGCGCGGCATCTTGCTTAAGCCCACAATCCGACCTTTCGGGATATAAGCAATATGGCACTTTCCATAAAAGGGTAAAAGATGATGTTCACAAAGGCTGTAGATATCTAAGTCCTTCATCACCACCATCTCATCGTACTCTTCGTTAAAAAGAGCTGAGTTTAAAACATGTTTGATATTTTTTTTATAACCACTGGTGAGATATTCCAAAGAAGATTGAACCCGGGCGGGTGTTTTTAAAAGACCTTGGCGCTTAGGATTCTCGCCGAGTGTCTGGAGAAGCTGATGGATTATTTTTTTTGTTTTATTGTTCTTAGGCATGATAAAAATTATAAAAAAAGCCCCGTCCACTCCTCACCCAAAGGTGTTGAATGGACGGGGTTTGGACTATTCTAAACGAGCTTTCTCAGGGCTAATGATGGGCTGCTTTTTGGGAATCCAGAAAGTCAGAAGATCAATCGCACCTGCACCTACGCGATGAATCCCCTTACGAACTCCGATAGCACCACCCGCAACAACGCCGGTCAAGTTTTCGGCGGTGTTTTTACCCTTGGAAGCTTCCTGGTGGGTCGCATCAAGCACTTCCACCCAACCGGTGGAAACGTTGCGAGAACCTGACTGGACATTCTTCACTTGGGCCTGACCATTGTCCGAAGAAGTGGCTTCCGCGGTTGCATCGGCAAACGCAGGAGCAGCTGTCATAGACAACGCTAAAAGCAACATCGTAGATAGAGCTTTCTTCACTGGTACATCCTCCTAGTTAGGATTATATAGATAAACAAACAGCTTTATGATAGCAAAACAGGGGGATTATGCAAATAAAATCAGCGGTAATTAATAAACTGGAGATCCACTTCAAAGTCTTTTTGCCTCAAAGCTCCAATCAAGGCCTGCAAATCATCAATCTTTGTCGCCTGAACGCGTACTTGCTCTGACTGGATCTGGGGCTGAACTTTAAGCTTTAGCTCTTTAATGTATTTAACAATTTCCTTGGCTTTCTCAGAAGGAATTCCTGACTGGATTTTAATCAACTGTTTCACAGAACCCCCCACCATCCCAGTCTCCACTTTTTCATATTTCAGCGACTTAAGAGAGACTCCCCTTTTCACAAATTTGGTTTGGATTAAATCCACCAGCGTTTTCAAACGATATTCATTTTCGGTTTTAAGCGTGATTGTTTTCTCAGCCTTATCCAGCTCCATTGAACTTTGAGACCCTTTAAAATCAAAGCGCTGGTCCAACTCTTTTTTGGCCTGGGTGACTGCGTTATCTACTTCCTGCATATTTACTTCGGAGACGATATCAAACGAATGATCTTTAGATCCCATAATTCCCTCTCTTATTGTTTAATCAATCCTTAACAGGGTGCTGAAAAACAAGCAGTCTGATCAAAAAGCCTCGGATGCAAGGCGCACGCGAGAGAGCGCGGAGACGCTATGGAAATAGCGTCGCACAAGCGAACGAGCGAGCAACGACGCAGATGGGGCTTTTTCATCAGACTGTTAAGTTGCTGCGTAGCGACGCGTCAAGGTGAAAATATAAAGTCCTGCCATAAAAGGTCCCGAAAAAGCTTCAGCGCATGCCAGCAAACGAAAACCAATAATGGCTTTGGGGGTAATGTCCCCATAACCTACCGTCGTAAAAGTAATAAAGCTAAAATAAACACTGTCCCAAAACCCGGCCCTACTCATCAAGCCGTTGTGCGCTACCGCTGGAATATCCAGCAAATAGTAAACCAGGCCAAAGAGAAAAACTATGGCCAGGGAAGAAAAAATCACGCGGCCGGGTTTTTCAGTGTAACCTGACAATAAATCCATTAAAAGTGATGGAATGTACCGAAAATCTCTTTTCTCAAAAAAATATTTTCTCTCCATCGTTAGCTCTCGGTAAGCCGCCCAACCACCCGCCTCATAGAGACCGTTGCGATAAAAGTAGTGTTTGACGCTTCGATAAGACTCGTAGGCCCCCAGAGCATGACTTTCGTTCAAATGATAACTGGCTCTCTTTTTTTTACTATCCGGATTCTTGAAGCTATTCTGCTTGATATGGTGCGCTCCGGAAAGATCGCTGTTCCAGAGAACAGAATCAAAGAGAATGGCCCCCATAAAGTCGGTGTCCCTAAAATGAGCCTCCACAAAATAAGCTCCTCTCAAATCTGCATGAGAGAAAGAGGTGGAGGAAAAATTGGCCTTGGTGAAATTAGCTCTATAAATATCCGCGCCCACAAAATCACAAGAATTAATACGGGTTCCGATAAAATTACTTTCGGAAAGATTGCTACCGATAAATGAGCAACCGCTGATAACGCACTGACTAAAATTAGAACCTTCGATTTTGAGAGTGGAAAAATCTAGGTCGGATAAGTGGGCTTTTTTTAGGTTCAGTGCTCGAGGGGTGTCTTCTTGGGAAAGGCTTAAGAGCCCTTCTTTAAGCTCCGAAATAAAAGTTTCTTTTTGGACGTGTTCCCAACAGTGCCCTGAGAAGCTAAGCGCTTCTTCCTGACACCCTTCGCGATCACAGATCCGTGAGCCAGACTGATGCATTCTGCTCTCCTAAAGAATTTTCTTAAATGAACTTCCTATTTCAGAGAGATCACGAATGACTGAGATGCCTTTTTTTTCTAGCGTCTGAATTTTTTCTTGGGCGCTGCCCCGGACTCCGGAAACGATAGCCCCCGCGTGCCCCATGCGCTTCCCCTTCGGGGCGGAGGTTCCTGCGATAAAGGCTAAAACTCTCTTTTTCATATTTTTTTCAATATAAGCAGCCGCCTCTTCTTCCTGACTCCCCCCAATTTCTCCCATCAAGAGAACAGCTTTGGTCTGCGGGTCTTTCTCAAAGAGCTCTAAGAGCTCGATAAAGCCCGTCCCAATCACCGGATCACCACCAATTCCCACGCAGGTGCTTTGACCCAACCCCGTCTGTGTTAGCTGCCACACGGCCTCATAGGTCAAGGTTCCGCTACGAGAAATAACCCCCACACTTCCCTTTTGATGGATGTACCCGGGCATAATCCCTATTTTGCATTCACCAGAAGTCATGACTCCTGGACAATTGGGTCCAACAATCCTTACATTTCTAGAACGGGCGTATTCAACCGCTCGGACCATATCAAGGGTTGGTATCCCCTCGGTGATACAAACAATCAGCTGGATTCCACTATCAACAGCCTCTAGGATCGCCGATAAAGCAAAGGGGGCTGGAACATAGAGCATAGAAACCGTCGCGCCTGTTTTCTCCACCGCTTCTTTAACCGTATTAAACACTGGGATTGACCCGACTTTTTCACCACCTTTTTTAGGGGTAACACCCCCTACCAACTGCGTACCGTATTCAAAGCACTGGAGAGAATGAAAGCTCCCGGCTTTTCCTGTGATGCCCTGACAGATTACTTTGGTATCGCGATTAATGAGTATGGACATATTGAGCTCTATATTCTGCGGCTTTTTGCACAGACACCTGGGCCGCCTCTTTGATGGTGGTGCATGAAATAATTTGCAATCCTGAGTTTTTCAAAAGCTGGCGACCTTCCTGGACTCGAGTGCCTTCAAGACGTACCACTAATGGCACCTTGAGGTTGATCTCTCGAGAGGCCTGAATCACTCCTTCGGCAATCACATCACACTTCATGATGCCACCAAAAATGTTGACCAAGATAGCCTCGACTCTTGAATCTTGTAGGATAATCTTAAAACCCTCTCGAACCTGATCAGCTGTAGCACCTCCCCCGACATCTAAAAAGTTGGAGGGCTCCCCCCCTGCCATCTTAATCATATCCATCGTCGCCATAGCCAACCCCGCTCCATTGACAAGGCAACCTATATTCCCTCCCATGGAAACATAGTTAAGCCCCACCTCTTTGGCTTTTTTTTCACGGACATCCTCTTCATCAGGATCCTTCATTGCAACTAAATCTGGATGACGAAATAATGCGTTCTCATCAAAAACAATTTTGGCATCAAGCGCTAACACAGTCTGACCCTCGCACAAAGCCAAAGGATTGATCTCTCCCACAGATAAATCCTTTTCAACAAAAAGCCGTGCGAGCTTCTCAGCGATACTAGACACCTGATCCGCAATCACCTCTTCTGTAAACCAAACCCGTATCTTCTGCTTGATACTTTCTTGAGTGGGCAAGTGATTGGGCGAGAAGTGAATTCGAGTGATCGCTTGGGGCCTGAGCATGGCAACCTCTTCAATATCCACTCCGCCTTCTTTAGAAAAAAGAATGACAGGTTGAGAATGCGCGCGATCAATCACAACTCCCAGATAATACTCCTCAACAATCTTCCTGTCTTCGCTGATCAAAATGGAGCGGACTGTTTTGGCTTCGCCGCCGGATTGATAGGTTGAAAAAGGTTTGCCCAAAAACTGTCCGCAAAACGCCTGAAGCTCCTGAGAACTGCCAATCCTTTTAACTCCACCCGCTTTTCCTCTTCCCCCCATCAACACCTGAACCTTCGCAATGCAGGTGGGTTTAGCGTATTGAGAAAAGAGTTTTTCGGCATCCTGCGTGCTAAATAAAACATCCCCCTTGGAAACAGGGATCTGGTAAGCCTTTAAAAGATCGCGAGCCTGGTATTCGTGAATTTTCACGCGGTCACCACCGCAAGCCGATCCACTTCCTCAATCCCATGCTTTACCTTTGCCGCCGACAAAGCCAAAGCCTTTCCTTCTTCAGGAGCGAGAGGAATCTCGACTATTTTTTCGATGCCTTGAGCACCTAGCTGGGCTGAAACCCCAAAATACATCCCACTAAGACCGTATTCGCCAGAAAGATAAGCACAGACCGGCAAAACTTTTTTCTCATTTTTTAAAATACAACGCACCATTTCACACACCGAGCTTGCAGGCGCATAAAAGGCGCTTCCTGTTTTTAGCAGAGCAACAATTTCAGCTCCTCCATCGCGAGTTCTTTGCTCAATTTTGGCAAGGTCTTGGGCCTGTATTTTTTCTTGAATAGGTCGCTGTTCAACACGAGTCTGACTAGACACCGGAACCATTAGATCTCCATGGCCCCCCAAAACAATGGCCTCCACTCGAGAAGGCACCATCTCCAATTTTTCAGCAATGAAATACTGCATCCGAGCGGTGTCTAGAACACCTGCCATCCCAAAAACTCTTGCCTTTGGAAACCCTGTAATTTTTGCCGCTAAATGCGTCATAACATCCAGCGGGTTGGTCACAATGATGAGCTTGCTGTTTGGAGCAAATTTTTTAACGTTATTGCAAACATCGGTAATGATTTTTGCATTAAGCGCCAAAAGGTCTTCACGGGTCATTCCAGGTTTACGTGGAAGCCCTGCCGTGACAACAACAATGTCAGCGCCCTCGATATCTTCATAACGATTGGTTCCTAGAATCCGACGATCATGCCCCTCAATTGAGGCGGCCTCCATCAGATCCAAGGCCTTTCCTTGCGGCATGCCCTCCACCACATCAAACAAAACAACATCCGAAAGTCCCTTTTCCAAAATTCTTTGTGCAGTGGTAGCCCCAACTTGCCCCGCACCGATCACCGCCACGAATGGTTTACGAATTTTCATCATTCTCTTTCCCCTTTAGATTTTATTGTAGCTTTTTGCCTAGGCAGTCACTGATACGCCGCGCTTCAACCTGCCCGGTCAGCTTCTCTGTTAAAGTTTTCATCAATCGACCAAAATCTTTTTTGGTGGGTGCCCCAAAAAGCTTTATTTCTTCGGCAACCAGTGCCTCAAGCTCGGCGTCTCCCAACTGCTTCGGCAAAAAACTTTCTAAAATAAAAGCCTCTTTGGTTTCTTTTTCAGCCAAATCCGCTCTTCCGGCCTGACGAAACTGCTCAATGGATTCCCGGCGCTGTTTGAGTTGGCGCTGGATCACTTGTTGGGCATCTGGGTCCGAAAGCTGATCCACCTTCTTTTCAATGGCAGCATATTTAAGAGCAGACTTAAGAAACCGGACGACAGACAGGCGCACTTCATCTCTGGCAAGCATCGCACTTTTAATTTCTTGCTCAATTTGTGTTACGAGGGTCATAAAATTTCTTTCTATTTTTAAAGAGGGCAATAAAAAAAGGGTTTGTGATCCGCTGGACCACAAACCCCTTTGTACTACTTAGTGCTTTAGGAAGCTGCTTGCTCTTCTGCCGCGTTTACAGGAATTTGTGCTGTCTCAGCCACTGTCTGGCCGGTCGTTTCGGCAACGCCCGTCACATTGTCCGTCACAAGATCCGCTGCCTTGGCAACATCTCCGGTAACAATGGAAGCTGTATTTTCAGCGGTAGTAGCGACAACCTTTTCCCCTGTGTTCTGGAGGGTATTTGATGTCATTTCCGCGGTTCCTTGAGTAGCCTTCACCGGGTAATTAAAAAGTCTTTTGAAAAATCCTGTCAAGGAATTCTCAGCCTTTGAACCTTCTGCATATGAAACAGACACAAAAGAGATAGACAATAACGCAACAACCATCAACACCGTAAACTTCTTCATGAAACCGCCTCCTTTTAATTTTCGTGTATTATAGGAACTGACTGATTCGAAGTCAACATTATTTCTGCCGCTCTGTTACTCGCCACCAAAAGTTTGCCAATCCTCCACCTTTAAATGAGAGCCGTCCTCATCCAAAGAGGCGGGAAACTCTGTCTGATGATTAACAAAATCAAAAGCACCGCTATCATTGATCGCTTCAGGCGTGATCACGACGTCGGTAATAAAGTTGGGGGTGAAAATATATTGTTCAGATTCAGAATTAAACACCATATCGCCATAACCAAAAACCACCTGAAGGTTGTAATTGCCTCCGTGAACCAAGGGGTTTGGACTGATAAGATCACGCAAGCCATTCACTTCAAATCCCGAACCATCCTCAGATGAGGCCTCAAAAACATTGCCATGATTATCAAACGGCACGAAAAGACCAACCAATGCTTTATTAAAATTTTGTTCGTTAAATGCAAAGACAAATCTTTCTTGAAAAAAAGCGGGGAAATTGTAGGAGGAAGGGCTCGCCTCTTCATCGGTATTTAGCGGATTATTAATATAATAGGTGATGTTCTTAAGACCTGGATTCTCAGGTTGATTAAAATCATCGACAAAACCGGGGGTTTGAGAGCCGCTGATGCTTTGATGAGAAAAAGTTCCAATAGTGGCTCCGCCCTGAACGGTCAAATCCGGCACTCCATACATCGAGTTCTGCAGCAAAAGCACGCCCCCAACATAGAGCTCTGGAGCTGACTGGTTATGGCGCTCGATATAAGTAAGGCTTGCAGAGCTGCCGGGCTCTATTCGCGTTGACTCAGAAAAACGGCCTTGCACAATATAGGATCCGCTTGGCGAAGTGTAACCCTCGAAATAATATTCGATAGGGTCTGTGTAGACCTCATCAAAACGAATTCGATCGCGAAGAATCAAATCCCCGACTCCTCGATTGGGGTTTGAAAACTCTGCATAAAAATGTCTTGGAAATAAAGCAGAAGTGATTTCGCTGCCCTGAGTTCTCTCAGGATCCGTCTCATGGACAATGTATTGACCATATAAATTTTCAATGGGATCTGAATTTTCATCCGTAGGGGTTTTTTCCATCATTTCCTCGCGAGTCACAACATTTAAATAATCTGCCCAAGGTAGATCGCGTAAAGAGCCATCACTTTCTGTCAAATCACGGCTAAAACTAATCCCAAAAGAGGCTGAAGAAATCCCGGACAAAGGACCCTCGCTTCTCAGGGTCAAAGACAAAACCTGCACTTCTTGGTTTGAAGGCATAAAAATATACTGATCTACCCGAACACGATAGCCGTGGGCATCGGTAAAAACTTTCCCTGTCTGGGCATCCAAAGCCTGCTCAAAACGAGCCACTCTTTGATCAAAAACGGTATCCGCCTCGATGCGATCAAGCTCCCGGCGAATTTCAGCGCGCATCGCTAGACGCTCAGCCTCATGCAACGCGTTGAGATCTACCGCATTTTCCAAAAGTTTTTGATAGTCTCCCAAAACTTCCTCAGCCTCTTCCAGTTGCTCATCAAACAATTCTTTTTTTTCCTGGGCTTCGGCTAAGAGCGCCTCTTGATCCGCCCCCTCCTCCAGAGATTGATCGTAAAGATCCTCGACTTCAATCAAGCGGTTGGTCGGCTCTGCCTTTGCCTCATCTAATTGAGTCAGAGAAACGCCGGCCTCTTGCTGGTCTAAAACGTCAGACAACGTACTTTCTCGGAACTCTGAAACTATTCCTTGCGTCCCATTACCTGTCGGAGGGCCCGGCGGAGGATCCTCTGGGTTGTCCATTTCTGAAGGCGGAGCCCCAAACGGAGAAGTTCCTTCATCAAATTTTGAAGAGCCATAGGTCCACTCCTCTTCTTCCTCAAATTCTTCATCCCCGCTATAATATTCAATGACCCCTTGAGTTTTAAGAATCAAGGCGTCGATATTAGGCTCAGGGGAAGAAGTCGTCTCCTCGTAGTCCTCATTAAAAGCATCCAACTCCTCTTCCATCTGATCCCTTATGTCTTCAATCGTGATTTCATCATCGAGTAGATCAAGCAGCTTCTCAATAAAGCTATTTAAATCATTGCCTGAAATATTTTGCTCAGAAAGACGATCTTTTTCCGCATCCTCTTGTTCCCCGCCCCCCGTGACATCCTCATCTCCCCCCTCATCCCCTGATTCATCGGTCAGCTCATCAATCGCACGGTCCCAAGCCTCAACAAAAGCTTGTCGCTTGTCTTCGGGAACATATTGAGCCGCCAGCAAGCGACCATCTTGAAACGCGCTAGAAGAGCTAAATTGAGGGATCAAGAACTCATCCCCTGTTCTGGTATTTCGAAACACAACACCGCCCGTGCTCTCGTCCACATAAATTTCAGTAAAAAGCTGGCCCAGCTGAGTGCCTGCATCTAAATAAAATAGGGTTCCTCGGACGGCAGCCAAAGCTGTTGGGGTAACTACTTCAAACTTAGAACCTTGAGAAAGCTTTCCAATCTTGGCTTTCAAGCGGCCCATATCGAGCTTTAATAAGGTAGATCGCGAATTGGCCAGCTTATCAAATGTCGCCTCAGTAATATGCAAAACCGTATTTGGCTGGAGAACAAGTTCTGTGGAGTTTTCCATGAGCAAAGCGCAGCTGCCCCCTCCCGTCTTCACTGTATCCCCCACTGCAACTAAGGTTGGTTGGCTGATACGCTCAAAAGAGACCCCTGCCTTCATGAGAAAGACCTCTCCCTCAATTTTTGAAAGAGTGATGCTTTGCTGGGTTTGAGATCCGGAGATCGATGGAGCAGCAGCGGCGGCAATACCCGCCTGAGAAGCGCCCTGAGTCAATGGATCAATCGCTGGAGAGGAAGCCAGGGCAAACGGGCAGGTAAGAAAAAATAGGGTCAAAATCAAGAAGCTTGAAGTCTTTGCTCTCATGGGGGCATTCTACAAGAGCCTTTATGAATTGTCAAAATTCTTGCCAAGACCGGAATCAGAGCCCTATAATGGCGCATGCTCTATTTTTTAAATCTACGCAACACGAAAGTAATGAAGATTGTTCTCGCAAGCATCTTCCTTGGGATAGGCCTCGGTGCAGATTCGGCTCAGGCCTTAGACAAGGATTCTTTTTTTTATTTCCTAGATGCCCAATCGCTTGGTGGCTACTCGCATGTTTCTGAGAGCGATGGAAATTTTAGCACGCTCAACAATTGGTCCGTCTCTCCTAACGTTATCTTGCAAAAGGACAAGCTTTACTGGATCAACCTTTACAGTGGTTCCTACAATCAGATCAGCCGTGTGACTGGGCAAGAAGAAGGGGGCCAAAGCACCGAAAGTACACAAGCACACAATCTAACCACTGCTCTAAAATACAACGTCACAGAGTCGTGGTCTTTGCGTCCCCTCTTTTTTACCAGCTGGAATTTTATCAATGAGACAGAGGATGAGAGCTTTGGAAATGGTCTCTACGACTACCGGGATATTGGAGGGGCTATTGAATCCACCCATCTCTTGGAAAAAGGCTCAGCCCGAAGCTCGGAGCTTATTTGGGGTTTTCGTTTTTATGATCGTCACTACCCCAATTATTCTTCTCTTTTATCTCTCTTTGATCCTCGCGTCCAAGTTTCTGAAGAGCATGAGAAAGATTTTTTGGGCTACAAATTCAATTTTGGCTATGAATCCAAACAGCCTACAGGATGGTCGTGGTCTCTGGAAGAAGTTCTTTTGTACAAAGATTTTGAAGACAAGCGGACAATCGATCCGAATGGGATCCGCTCGGATAACCACCGTCGCCAAGACTATCTAAATGAGATCAATGGCTCTATTTCCCATCCCCTTTCAGAGCGTTGGGTGGGCCGATTGGATGGCCAGTTTGGTTTTAATTTGAGTAATCTGGATTTTTACGATACACACAACACCACCACATTGGCCGATGATACCTTTGTCGGGGACTATTTTGACTACGTTTCTTTTTTAATTCGACCTTCCCTCAACTACGAACAACCGCTTGCCAATAAAAATTTTGTTTCAGCCACCGTTTCCTACGGACTCACTCTTCAGCGCTATACAGGAAGAAAAACTCAAGACTCTGCCGGGGTTTACCAAGATGCGGAACAACAAGACTTTGTGCATCGCTTCTCAGGAGTCCTTCGCTACCCCCTAACAACCAACATTTCATGGGTAACACAGAGTAGCTACACGATTGCAGATTCCAACCAACAGTTTGAGACATTTTACCGCTACAACTACAACAGTTGGGACGCGCTCACAGGGGTTTCCATCAAATACTAGAAATAATTTCGTAGTTTGCGCTTTTTTGCGAGTCTAGATTGGTGATGATAAGGTTGATTTTATCCAAAGCTTTTCTATCCAGCTTCTCCTCCGCTACAATTTTTTGCAAATGAATCTTTTTAGGGGCATCCTGACTGTTTTCGCCCCACTCCCGCAAAATCCTAGACCCCGCCAAGGTGCTAATTACTAGCTGTACCGCCAAACCCTTTCCTTCGGTCTGACACTGGATTTGAAGGGTTGGCAATGCTCGCTCTTCCGCGGCTATTGAGATCTCATAAAAATCACTCGCCCAAGCGGAGACATCCGAAACACTGGTGTTATCACCTGCCACAGACATTTCACCAAAGAAAGCTCTGCTCTGATCCCACTGCCCAACCCAATCCGTGTTCAAGGTAGAACCCTGTCTCTGCTCTTTCCCGTAGCCATCCACAAGATAAAATGTTTGGTCTCTAAAATAAACTCGGGTTTTAGCAACCTCCTTTAAATAAACAGCGTCCTGCTTCAATCCAAAATCATTCAAAAGAGAGGCTAGAGAAAAATTCTTCAGTAGCTCCGCCATCGATTTTCCCGTGACCTTTTCAATAATTTCTTGGAAATGGGGAGCTGAAGAGGCTCGGAACTCCTGGCTAAGCTCTTCAATAGCCTTGATTCCATACTGATAATCAATAAATCGCCAAAAAAGAGCGTTTTCGTATCGTAGCTCGGTGAAAGGCTGGTCCGGATATCTCATGAAATAGTTGGATCCGCCACGAGAAAAACGGATTTTATCTTTTAAAGTTTCCCTGAAACCCTGCGCAAAGAAATCATGCCTTGCCCCGGCAAAGGTTTCAAAGTATCGTGCCAATCCCTCAACATACCAATCCAGCTTGGCTTTTGATGCACCGTTTTTCGCAGAAACTCTTGGGCAGGACTCATGATTTAAGTTTTTGTTATAAAAAAATAGGACCACATGGAGCATTTCATGAATCAATGTCCCGTTCAAATCCATGCCGATATTACGGACCCCAAGAGGAGATGCATTCAACTTCTCCCACTCCTGGATAAACTCTCGGTAGTTTGCAGGCAATAAAATAATCGCTTGATAGGCTTTTTCTGATTTCTTCAAAGTATCAAAACAAGGGGATTCTCGGTAACTCTGGCTTGAGAACCCATGAAATAGATTGTTGTTGTCCGGGTTTGGGTTTCCTAAATATATATCAATGGCCTGATCTGGATCATAGGCGTACTCCCGATTGGGGTTGGAAAAAGAAAATCCTGGGGTGTTAAAACCCTGCACCTTTGTAATGATCTCATAGGCAGCGGAGGCAGCGATAAGTACCTGCTTGGGAAATAAAACACTCGCTTTGGTTTCCTCTAAAATTTGATCTGAAAAGTGAACCTTGATCAAGGCCCCATCAGCTGTTGACTGCTCATAAACCTTTTCCATAACCATCTCTAAGGGGGACGAAGAGTGGCCCCCCTCGATGAAAAGTTGGCCACTGTAGTTGCTCAGGGCGGGGACAATCTTTAAAGAACCTGTGCCATCAGAATGAAGACTTGGACGCCACGCTCGTTGACCCCAGATATCACGCACGTAGCGCTTCTGATGTTTTTCATCTTGAACATAAAGGCGAAACGATATCCCCTCTCCGGAACGCCCACGGTTTTCTAGCAGAAAATCTCGGCCGATAGGAACCTCCAAATAATTTTCTTTTGAAAAATGATTTAAGTTTAAAGAAAAATAGGCTTTGGAATCAGCCGGAATAGGCTGTGTTGGCTCTGCAGCGCCTGCAACCGCGCAGGCTAGCAACAGAAAAAACGGCAAGAAAAGTTGATTTTTATTTTTTATCATTGTCAGCGACCCAGCCGCCTTACTCCCCCTATTTAAGGGAAAGTGGAAGGCCTGTGATTTTGCGTCCTGCCGTTTCCAGCAGTTTGCCTTTTATAACAATCAATGAACAGCTTAATATCTTTACAAAAACTAACTCTTTTTATCACTATCTAACGGAAGTATATACGACTAATCCGCTAAATTCAACCCCTCCTCAAAAGTTCTTTTGTGGGATTAAGGGGGCCATAAGACGTTAGAATTTCAAAGTGCAGGTGAGGCTTTACTCCCGCCCCAGCGGCATTTCCTGTCTTACCGCACTCCCCCACCATCTGTCCCCTGGACACCCAATCCCCCGCCCTGACCCATATTTTTTTAAGGTGGGCATAGCGAGTTCTTAGGTTGTTGGGGTGAAGAATTTCGATATAGAAACCGTAACCCTTTTTATCCTCACCGGTAAAAACAACGCGGCCTGACTTTGCCGATAAAATGGGGGAAGCGATCGGCGCAAGGATATCAATCCCCTTGTGTTTTCTTCCACCGTTTCGGCTTGCCCCAAAATACCCTTTTCCATATTCATCCTGACGCAAAGGAATGTGCTTCGAGTTTAAATAGATGGGAGGGGTAAAGAAGGGCTCCGCCCGCTTAAAATGGCGGTCCAGTTCTAGCCAAATACAAGGAAGGGCGGTCCAACAGAGAAGGCCCAACAACACAAAAAATACTCCCAAATAACGAGAGCGTTTCTGCATGTGTCAGAATCCCAGACTAGCCCTCACCAGAGCCACAAGAACAATGCCGATAACAATGCCAAATAAGGTATGGCGATTAGGATTGAAGTCAAAGGGCAGATTGGTCATTGGGGCATTCTAGGCTAGAACACTCTTTAGAGCAACAAGAAAATCTTCAAAAAAAGCCCCGCCCATCCTTGCGTCAGGGTGGGCGGGGGTTTTTCTCGGTCTGGCTTATTTCATGCTCAGCACTTTAGTGCCAAACACGACTGCCAAAATAACGATGACTCCGAGATGCGGTGCTAGTGGGGCTGTGAACACCAAACCCACCACAATACCAATCAGAATCCCCGAAAGGGTATCGTATTTAATCATCTGAATCACCCCCTTAAAAGGGCAACTCTTTGAGACCTCTGCTTCGATAGGCACCCCTCCTTTATCCATTATTCCACTACCTAAAGTATATGGGGGAATAGACAAAATACAAGGAGGCGCTTAAAAATAGTTAAATCCGCTTAACCATCCACCTCTCTATCTCAGCAAAAACATCCTGGCGCCCTATCTCATTTAAAATCTCGTGATACCACCCCTCATAAATCTTCAAAACCTTATCCCTGGAAGCCAATTGACCAAAGAAGCTTTCCGTGGCTGACCGCGAAACGATAAGATCCTCCCCTGCCTGCAAAACAAGAGCCGGTATTTCCATACTCCCTGCTAAGCTCCTGACAGATTTTAGGGCGCTCATCATCTCGGTGTAGAGTCTGGCTGAAATCAGTCCATGAATGAGGGGGTCTTGGTTGCGAGTCTTGGTAATCAATGGATCATGAGTTAGCTGGCTAGAGTCTATGCCATCCTTTTGGGTAAAAGAGGGGCATAAAAATGAGGCGGTTTGACCTAGAATTTCTTGCCAGGCAGAGACATTGAGTTTTAGACCAAAAAATGGAGAGCTTAAAATTACGCCATGAATCCGAATTCTGGGGACTTGTGTTGAGAGCCGAGCCGCAAGCAATCCCCCAAAGCTATGGCCTAAGATAAAAAAAGGAAGATTGGGGGTGCTTCTCTGAGCAAAATAACTGAGCACCCTTAAGTCTTCTTCGTACTCAGCCAGACAATTTACAAAACCGCGGCGGCCTCCACTAAGACCAAAACCTCTTAGGTCAGGAATCCAGCATTCAAAACCTCTTGCGGCCAAAAATTCAGCAATCGGTAAATAGCGCCCCCCGTGTTCCCCCATTCCATGAATGATTAATACCGCTGCACGCAAAGAAGCTTCCTGGGGTCGGATTCGTCGATAAAAAAATGGTGTTTGATCCGACAGCAAAAGCTTATGCTCTGTCTTTAGTGTTCTTTGCAATATTTCTCCGTGTAAAAGGGCAATAGAAGCTCCTTGTAACGAGAATAAACAACAGGTCGCTTAATTTTAAGTGTCGGGGTTAACTCTCCGGCAGCTTGTGAAAAATCTTCGGGAAGAAGCGCAAAGTATTTTATTTTTTCATAAGAAGCAAAGTTGGTGGTCGCTGCCTGCACCCGCGAGTCAAAATACTCGATAATCTTGGGCTCAAGCAAAAGAGCCTCGTAGGTTTTATAAGCTATTTTTTGAGCCTGGGCATAAGCCAAGAGCTTTTCCTTTTGAGGAACAATCAGCGCGGTGATAAATTTGAAACCCTCTCCAAACAAAACACAGCGCAAAATAAAAGGGTCTGTTTCCACCGCCTCTTCAATCGGTCGCGGAGATATTTTTTTGCCCCCAGAAGTGACGATCAATTCTTTCTTCCGACCGGTAATTACCAGCGATCCGTCAGGATCAAAAGCACCAATGTCTCCGGTGTGAAACCACCCCTCTTTGAGCACAGCCTCTGTTTCTGCTGGAAGGCGGTGATAACCTTTCATCACACTGGCGCTCTTGGTCAAGACCTCCCCGTCCGAAGCAATCTTTACCTGAACCCCTTCAAGCGGCAAGCCCACCGTACCAAAATGAAGATGGCCTTCACGATTAACACTGATCACCGGTGAAGTCTCTGTAAGTCCATAACCTTCGTAGATTGTAACTCCCAGGTCATAAAAAAATTCAGCCAACTCTTTAAAAAGAGGCGCGCCACCTGAAACACAAAACCGAAGACGGCCCCCAAGCCCTGCACAAAACTTTCGGTATACCAATCTCTCGGCCACCCAGAACTCCAAGCGGCTCCAAAGAGTTTTTTTGCGACGTCCCAAGCGCTGATCCTCACCGATTCCCTGGGCCCAATAAAACAAAGCCTTCTTGATGGGATTTGCTTTTTTGACTGCCTCCAAGACCCGGTCACGTATTTTTTCAAAAAAGCGAGGAACTCCCAAAAGAAGAGTCGGTCGAATTTCTAAGATATTTTTTGATACTGTATCCATGCTCTCAGCGTAAGCAATGCTAGCGCCAATATAAATCATTAGATAATAACCGGCTGTTCTTTCAAACACATGACAAAGAGGTAAGAAAGAAAGGTGTCGGTCCTGATCATCAATTTTAAGAGTTTTAGCACAGCCCATCACGTTATGAATAAAATTGGCATGAGTGAGCAAAACTCCCTTGGGTGAGCCCGTAGTTCCGGAAGTATAAATAATGCTAGCGATATCTTCCGAGGTCACGCAGGACATCGCTGATTCCAGCTCTTTAGCAGGTGCCGTTTTGACCAGATCTTTCCACAAACCAAAGGAGATCCCTAGATCGCTCTGAGAAACCAAGACCGCTGTATCAATCGCCCATACGGCTTGAAGGCTTGGCAAATGTTGTTGGATTAGCACTATTTTTTCAAATTGCGCCCTGCTGGATAAAACCAAAAGCTTTGACTGGGAATCCGCAAGGATGTATTGAATCTCGGCAGGTGTTAACGAGGGGTAGATTGGGACCGTAGCAATACCAAGGGATTGAGCCGCAAGATCAGCAACCGCCCACTCGTATCGATTCTCCGATAAAATAGCGACCGCGTCTCCACGACGAAGGCCTTTTAATAGATAGGCTGAGGCAATAGCTCTGACATCCTGAAGAGCTTCTTCCCATAAAATAGGCTCGTAGTGTCCCTGAATCTTATGAAAAAAAACAGCTTTTTTAGGACTACGAGAAGCGGAGTTTAAAAAAAACTCGCCTAAATTCTTAGGGATTTGCATCAGCCTTTCTCCTAATGTTTAGATGCTTTGCTGCGATACCAATGCTTTGATCTTTGGAAGAAGGCGAAGCGCCTCTTCCTCGCCACACTTAATAAAAGGTCCTGGCTTATAAAAATCGACCCAGCTGGCATTGATTAAAACAGGTCGAATCAGCACATCAGCGCTCTGGCCCTCAATCTCGGCTATTTCTGACTCCATATGCTGAATAGTGCTCATTAAAATATCCACAATGTTGGGCGAGAAGCAACGTGTTAGCATTTTCTTAAATCGATAAAAACCTCTGGATAAAATTCCTTTTTTCTTGATTCTCTCCTCTTCCCTCTGCGCCACGTCCTCAAAAAAAAGGCGTCTCTCAAGCGTATCTTTGGTGGTAGGAAACACATTCACCGCGATGATTTTTTTAACTCCCATGTCATGAAGTGCCTTAATCGGCAATGGATTCAAAATCCCCCCATCCACAATGGTGTCACCATCAATAAAAACAGGTTTAAAGATGGCGGGGATAGCAATCGAGGCTCTCACGGCATCAGCAATCATTCCAGATTCAAAGATAATAGACTCTCGAGTGGAAAGATTGGCTCCTGTGATCTTGAGGGGGATGCGACTATTTTCAAAAGATTTCCCCTCCAAATATTTGTTTAGATGTCTCATGATTCCTTTTCCGTTTAAAAAACCGCGGACAGGAAACAGGCTTGCATCAATCAAACGAGTCAGAAGAATCCATGGGCTAATCTCTGTGGCGATTTTTTCAACTTCTTGGGCTGTTTGGCCCACCGCATAGACAGAGCCAAGCAAAGCTCCGATGCTAGACCCGGCGATAACATCGATAGGGATCTTTTCACGTTCTAAGACTTTTAATACTCCGATGTGAGCAAGGCCCAAGGCCGCTCCGCTGCCCAACACCAAGCCCACCAAATTATTACTAACATAGCGGGCAATATGCCGAACGACTCTCGAATACTCCTCATCGGGCGAATGAACAACCACCGGCTCGCGAGGCCTAGTCTCTGAATCCAGCAGCGGCGCTACCGGCAAAGAAAAGCAGCGTTTCTTTGAAAAAAGCTCACGACGGACAACGCTAGTCGCTCGCACTCCAAAAAAAATCTCCCGCATAACAATCGCCATGCAACCCTCCGAGGCGGGAATAATTTTTTCGATATCAGCGATCGACTCCTGCGTTTGCAAAACATTATTCATGTGGCTGTCTGTCACCATAAAAATAAAATCGGACTGAGTGAGGGTTCGGAGTGTCAGCGCATTCATTTCTTCCGGAAGATCAATGATGATGAAGCGGTAATCAATGGCTAAGTGATTGAGCACAGCAATCAGATTATTTTCAGCTCCCACGTCACCTGCTTCAGCAAAAAGACTGAGCACAGAAAAGCCATCTTCATGCGCAATACAAAATCCAGACAAAGGATCGGCGTCGCTTGATTCCAGACTATGAAGTGTTTTTAAAGAAACTCTCTGAGTCTTGTCGGAGGCAAGCACTGGCTCTGGCGAAGATAGAGCAAAATCAACAAGCACCGTTTTTTGATGAGTTTCATGAAAAAGGCTGGCGGCAAGATTCAGAGAAAATTGGGCTCTCTCGCTCTTAGGCTGATGACTATACACTGAATAGACATCGCTACGAAAAAGTGTCTTGACGCGGCTATTGTCTCCGCGAAGACGGTGGCTTAGACGGCGACTGAGCTCAAAGGATATTGTCGCGTTGCGCTTAATAA
The DNA here is from genome assembly GCA_964497635.1 of uncultured Planctomycetia bacterium. GTDB lineage: Bacteria > Omnitrophota > Gorgyraeia > 2-02-FULL-51-18 > 2-02-FULL-51-18 > CAMDWQ01. Next base: position 20,507 of record CAZCDB010000023.1, read on the forward strand.
TCGTCTCAAAATCATCTTTTTTAAGCTCGAGTACTAAGGAGTCTGAAAGAGCTCGAACGGTGGCGGAGTGCGCTTCTTGGGTTAAAAGAGACATCTCGCCAAAGTGGTCCCCTCGACGCAGATAGGCCAGGACCTTTTTTTTAACACCGGAGGTCACGTAAGCTTCAAAGCGTCCTGATACAATCACATAAAAACCATCGGCAGGAAGACCTTCTTGATAGACCAGCTCATCTCGTCTGAACTCAACGATTCTCATCAGCTGCCCAATGGATTTGAGCTCCCAAAGGCTTAGACCTGAAAAAAGAGGGCATTGCCCCAAAATATCGGTTTTATCTATTTTTTGAAAGGGGGAACC
>CAZCDB010000024.1:0-1493 GCA_964497635.1 uncultured Planctomycetia bacterium
GATGACTCGAGATTATTTAAAAGAAAAGGAAGAATAGGTATGAGACTTACTAAAGATGAAAAGAATCTACTTCGTTCGATCGAGCGCGGTGAGTGGAAGGCCACGACCGGCAGGGCTCAGCTACGCCCCTATGAAGAAGCCGCTCGTCTTACTCTTACAAAAGACGCCAGACTCAACATCCGCATTTCATCTCATGATTTAGGTGTGTTGCGTAAAAAAGCGACAGAAGAGGGACTGCCGTATCAAACATTTGTCAGCAGCCTTCTTCACAAGTATGTCACGGGGCGTCTGACGTCTTAGATAGATAAGATAAATTCATAACTATTTGATATCAATATAGTTACACTCTATTTTTAATCTCAGACTCCCCTTTCAATCCACCCCCTTGTATGGCATACTTTGGTGATAAAATGTCCAACGACTTTCTTTACTGTTATTATATAGACAAGTCTAAGTGGGGTGAAGCAGTGTACTATAAAACTTTTAAACCCAATCCTTTGGCCGCGGCCAATTGGTGCTGGTCAAATGAGAGAAATAAATCTACTTCCAAATCCAAGGCAGATGCAAGATGGAGTGCGTCCATGGCTCGTAAAGAGAATTTTTCAAGAAGCGCGGCGGAGGTGGAAAGAATTTCTCTTGAGACGGGGGACAGAGACATATCCTCAACCTCTTTCAGAAAAGCGGTTTTGCATTGCCGGTATTGTGAAGGGGTGAGTTTTTTTTCTCTGAGACGACGATTGAGTGATGAGAAGATTTCGCTGAACGAAATGACAGAGGACACAAGAGTGTCTGCCTGCCCGCACAAAATCACCACCTGCTCTGAGCCTTCTTCCTCAACATATCGTTTTGCCAGGGCGGAGGAGTCAAGATACAGTTTCATCTCAGCGCTAGAGCCTATCTTTTCTTTCTTCGATGATGGCGTCGCTCAAAGTGGCTCCCTTGACTTTGAGACGGAGAGCCGGTTTTTTCCAGGAAGGTATTTTGGCTTTGCTCTCTTGAATCAGACGGACAACCGCCTTGCCATGACGGGAAATACAAATCGTGTCACCTTTTTGGACGGCGTCGATGTAGGTCTTGGCATGTTGCCTAAATTGGGTGAAAGTAACAGTAGTCATCTCAACACCTCCTTATCTGTGCAGAGTGTACATTATTTAGGGGGCCGAGTCAAGTTGCTTGGGAGACTGATCGATGCGTTGTAAAAAAATTCTCTCAGGGTTTATCGCCCTTTCATTTTTGCTTCACGACATCGCCGGTTTCGCCGCGATTGACCACGGCGCCAAGGCGGAGGTCCGTCCGCAGGAATTTTCTATCCCCCAAAGTGTTGGCGTTGTGAAAGAAACGGCGCAGGGCGCCAACTCTGAAGTCATCATCAACATCAAAGACATCCACGACAATTTTAGCGCGCAGGAATCCATCACGCATATCTTGGAAAATCTTGTGGCCAACTATGATGTGAAGACGATTGGCGTTGAGGGCGCGTTTGGGGAAGTGGA
>CAZCDB010000024.1:1593-20844 GCA_964497635.1 uncultured Planctomycetia bacterium
GCTCAAAAATTTGCGACGTGGCTACGCCAGATTTCAGGCAAATACGGCGTGGCGGTACCCGCCGTGGACTTGCCAGGAATTTTTGACGCGATCCCGGGCTTCTTAAACTTTTACGAATCCGCCGAAAAAAGAAATCAAGCGCTTCTAGCCAACACCATCAAGCGGATGCGCGAGCGTGGCGAGCACGTGGCCTGCCTTGTCACCGGAGGTTTTCACTCCCGTGGGATCACCGAGCTTCTCAAAAATCAGGACATGTCGTATCTGGTTATTTTGCCGCGTTTCAACAAAAAATCTACACGCCCCTATTTGACCATCGTCACCAATCAGTCCGCTTCGTACCGCGAGTGGGTAAACTCCGCGCAGGTGTTGGAGACCAAGCGTCGGATGATTGCGCACTATTTTGCTCAGGTGGCCTTTAGTGCCCTAAAGGACAAAGAAAACGTTTCTGTTGCACGCAAAAACGAACTAATTCGAAAGGCAGTGGACGCGGCGAAAGAGGAATACCTTCGTGTCATTGCGAGGAGTCCCCAGGCCCCCTCTGTCATTTCGAGCCCGCAGGGTGAGAAATCTCGTCCTTTAACATCTGTTAGCGCAGACACCCTAGCGACGATGTCTCAGATTCAAACGGCACAGATTGATACTGTTCTAGCCGCAAGCGTTTCCGCTGAATACTTAGGCAACAGTCAGATTGGAGTTTATATCGGCGCAACTTCCACATCGACAGAGGGCCAAACTTTTCTTTATACAGCGACCACTGATTTAGCGCTGAGCGAAGGTACATTAGTCCAGACATCAACCGATCTAGGCGCGACAACCACCTTAGCAACGACGGACAGGTCCACTCTTGAGTCCGGCGCGGAAGCCACTCGTGTGGATGAGACGCTACAAAAGCTCGATACCCTCATGGCGACCGGAAGCGTGGATGAGGTAGTGACTTATTTGGGTGTAGTGATTGAGGCACAAGAAGCCGAGCAAGCCAGGTCGGGAGAAACTCGCGAAGCCGTCCAAAATCGTGCCGAACTTTTTAGAAGAGTCGTTTATTTTGTCGCCAGTCACGGGGTGCTGATGGCTTCTTCCGATGTGGCTCAGAAAATTCTAGAGCTCAACACCACCTGCTCCATTTGCAGCGAAGTCGTCACAGTAGACATGGGCCAAGAAAAAGCTACTGCCGAGACAGCGCTTGATCTTTCAGTCTTCATGGCCACGATGCAGTCTCTAGCCCAGGGACAGGTGGTGCAAACAAATATTTCCTCACCCATTTCAACTCAGACCCAAACAGCCACCCTCAACACCGCAGAATTAAACGCCCCCATTTTGGCAACACCGGGGGTGAATATTAATGAAACCACTAACGAAGTTACTCCGGTTGATTTTTTGGAGCAAGAGTTGCAGACCGAATTTATCAAGAGTTTATCGGTCGATGGAAATAGTATTGCCTCACTGCAGAGCCTTCAAGGCAAAGAAATAGTCGATAGAATTCGCAAAGCCCACCAAGAGAAAAATCCAAAAGCTTATTACGATGCCTTGATGGAGCTAAAAGGCCTACTTGTTTCTGGGACAATTTCGACGGGGGATAAACGACTGGATGCTGATCTGAGGGCTGAGTACGCCAGGCTTCTAGATTGGGCTGAGCAGTACGAGGCCCTGGAAAAAATCCAGACAGAGCTTAAGAGTGCTTTTGAAGCAGATGGAATAAATACAGACTTACTAAATTCTCCAGACAAGCTTACTCGATTCCTAAATCGTTTTGTTCTTCTATCAAAAGAAAATCTGAGTAGCAATCGCTATTACAAAGCGCAGCAATTATTTTTTGAGGGTGTGATTGAATTAATCGACGCGAATGGCGAGATCGAAGAAAAATCGTTAAAAGATTCTCTAGCCACACCTCTAGGAATTCCTCTGGCTAGTCAGGAGAGAATTTATAAAGAATTGAGTGAAGCAGTGCAGAAGTTCAGATCTTCTTTGGCCAAATTTGGCGAGGACCATATAGATACCATTGCTTCAGCATCGCAAAACGCCTCCAGGAAGCTTGAAATAGAAAAATATTTTGAGAAAGTCCAAGCCCTCAAGAACGCAGAGGAACGGCAGGGGGCTAAGGAAGAGCACCTCACCTTTGTCACTCAGATGGAGAGCGATGCGAGGATTTTGGCACTTCCCGGTGCACGCGAAGCTCTTATTAAAATGCGTGAGGCGATCGAAAATAAAGAAAAGAAGAGGCAGATTGACAGTCAATGGGCGTATGGCGAGCAGTATCTTATATTTTGGGGGATTTATCAAAAATCTGGATTGCAGTTCGCGGACACTGGTCTCAAGGAAAAAATTGAGGATGAGGGGAGAAGACTGGTAAGGGACATTTTTAAGACACGAGATAGACCTACTGTAAAAGCAATCGCAGAGAGAGAGTCAGGTGTAGAGCTTCTTAAGGATCAGCTGCAAATAGCCAGAACGAAAGAGGACAACAAAGAAGGTATCCAATTTTGGGTGGAGATATCCGCAGATCAAGTCCCTTGGGTTTTTGAGAAAGCGGACGCTAAGCAAAAAGATGCCTTGGAGGGTCAGAGGCAAGGAAAAAATCTGAAGCTTAGCATCAAGGCCGTCGAGGAGCTTATCGATGAGATCGATAAAAAGAAAATGGAGAGCTTATTCAGCCCTGCTTCCGATAAAGACAAAGCGGATAAGAAAGCTAAAGCGACCGAGTTTGCAACTGCCTTTAATGAAAATTCAAAAGAGATTAAAAGACTAAGAGAAGAATTGCAGTCCAAGACGATTGAAAGTGAACGTGCGGCAATCAAAGAGAAGATTGAAAATCGGGAAGACCAGGAGAAGTCTTTGTTTTTTGAGTATGTAGATAAAGTTGAAAATAAAAAATACAGATTTCTCAGGGAAACGGCCAAAGAAGTGCTGCAGAGTCTCTTTGCCGCTGAAAAGAAAGTCAAAACTTTAGAAGAAAGAATAGATAATACGAGAAAGTTGAAGGGGAAGTCTGGATATGAAGACAAAGAAGATGAAATTGATGCAGAAATTAAAAGGCTTCAGCTTGAAATAGCGACGACTCAAGAGGGAGCAGGAATGACTGTTGATATAAAAGATGTAGAGGGAAAATCTGTTGATGTAACAAAATTACGAAGCGAAGTTGAGAAACGTTTAGGAAATAATAGCCTTGTAGAAAAAGATGTGGCTTTCTCTGCTCAGGTCAATGGTTTTACCGAAGCTCAGGTTAAAGAATTTAGAGATGGCGTTGAGGCTGGACGTCTTGTAACGGGAGATGGAACAGTAAAAAATAAAGACGATGACCTAGGTGTTCTTGAAAAGATTCAGAGGGGTTTTGTGGATATGGAAAAAACAGAACTCCTAAAGAAGGCGGAAGACGCTAGTTTGGATTCTGAAACGAGAGAAAGACTCATAGCACAAGCAAATCGATTTGATTTCAAAGATAAGTTTCGACAGGGCAGACTGAGATTTGAAGAGACTAATCTCATTAATGAAAAGTCCTATTTTTTCATGCAGCGCTTGATACAGTTTTCACCAAATCATAAAGCACTCGCCAAAGCTCTGATGAATAGCTCGATTGAAAAAATCCCCATGCTTTTTGCAGAGCTTGACAAAAATTCCTCTGATCCAAGAAGTCGAGAAGAAGAAAATCTTTATACGGCTTTTCTCTTCAATCAAGCCACAGGTCTTTATTTCATGAATAAACAGCTTGTGGGTCTCTCCAAGATTCGCTCTTACAATCTAGCCGCGGGCACAGGCACGGGGAAAACTTTTATTGAGTTTGCGGCGGCTGCGCAAGAGATCGTGCGTATGATCAATCACCGGCGTAGTGAGACAGGAGCTGTCTTTATCAATGTGCCCAATCGCGCGCTGGTGGAGCAATTTTTCTCCAACCCAAAACACAGAAATTTTGTCCGGCTCATGACGGGCGGAAATGAGGAGGTAAAGTTTGTCAAGGGGAAGGAAGACCTTCTCGATAAGCTCCAGTCAGAGCATGACGAGGAGGCAGTGCTTAAAATTTTAGAAAAACCTGTTGTTGTGATTATCGATATGGAGTCTGCGGGATTCCTTAGGCAGTCATCGAGGACGCTTCAGAACAAGGTGTCTCGTCATCTCGAGCATACTGTTGAGTTTATCGACGAAGGTGACGCGCTTTATACCAATCTTTCCGACTATGTAGGCTCGACAGGGGAGAAGAAGGAAGAGGAGATGACTTTGGAGGAGCTGGCTCGAAAAAGGACTTTGGAGAGACGAAGAAGCGAGGCGACCAAGTTGGGAGAAGAGCGCATCAAAATGGCTGAGAAGTTGGTGCGAGGAGAAAATCTTAAGGATTCTGAACTTGATCTGGAGCTTCATGAGAAGCCTACGGTTTTGACTACGTTTGAAACAAAAAATAAGAAAGGAGAAAAGGTGTCAGTAAACGTAGAAGGATGGAAGGGCCAAAATCTAACCGTGGTGACTAGCCTGGAGTATTTCTCCCAGAGCTACATCAAAGACGATTCCAATAATCGCTACGCATATCTTAATCAAACCAATGGGGAAGTGCTGCTCAATGCCGCGGCGGTGAAGTATTTTGAAGACAATAGTCAGATTCTGAGGGAGGGCAAGACTCAAAATAATGACACGGGGTTTCGCCTGGATGGCCTTGACAAAGGGCACTTGCAGACAGTAGTGGCCGTCGCCTTGCGTGCGGCAAGTAAGCTCAATGGTTTTCGTGATATTACTTTCATCAAAGAAAAGAATCAATATGTCTACACTGGAAGCGGCCAGCTTCGTAGCAATCAAGTGCCGGGCGATCTTCAGCTTTTACAAGCTTTGAACGCTCGTCGCCAAGCTGTCACGGAGAAATATTCGAACAATAAAGTACCGGGTAAAAATATCAGCTACGAATTTGCCGAGACTTTTGACAAAGTTGTTGTTCTGGATACCTCGGGGGGCGTGTCAGGTTTTGAGTTATTTCGCAAGGAAAGTATTTACGAGACTTGGAAGAGGTCGAATGATATTGGACAGTCAGCTGGGGAAAGCAGTGAATACACGCGCTTGAGAAGTGAGGCTGAAAGGGAAGCGTACTTAAAGAAGGAATTTGATGATTGGCAAGAGAAGAGCGGCAAAGAAGCGTCGAAGTGGATAGCCGACAATGAAGCCTTTTTGCGCATGGGTAGCGCGACGCAGGGAGAGGTGGTGGAGTTTGGCGTCCTGATGCAAGGTGTGGGTGTCTACGACGTCGACACTTTCGAAGAGAAGACTCAGGGTGTGAGCTTCGATCTTTGGAATGCTTTTAAGACGAAGATGATGGATCAAAAGGGCGGGGGGAAGGTATCCTTGCGGGTAGGGGATAAAGAGATTCAGAATTTTGACTGGAATGAAAGATTTGAGAGAAGGAATCTAGATTCATTTGAGAAGCAATACCAATTCGCGATCCGATTGCTAGAAAACTTTGTTGCAAATAAAGAAAAGGTTGGTGAGGGTGAAATTGGCAATTTGGTTTATTCCGAAAATGTTAAAAATCGATTTGGAAATATTGAACATGAAAAGGGAAAGATTATAGAGAATTCTTCCCTTCTTCTCTCTTTCGGACGAAATGATGTACGTCTTAAGGAAGCAATCAAGGCCTACGCGGTGTCTCGGGGGTGGAGCGATATGCTGGGTGAGATTGATGGACTCAAGACGGAGGGCGCTCACCACGTCGAGAATGAAGTCCAAAAAACGAAGAACAATCGCCGCATTATATTCACGGACCTCGTTGGTACGCGCGGCAATGACTTCCAGGCCAATCTCATGATTGTCAATTTTAATCAAGAAATGACGGGGGGTGAGCTCATGCAGCTCTTCGGCCGCGGCGGCCGATCCGATGAAAAGCGTGGAGGCAATTTTGACGTCAAGTGGGTGCAGGTGATGAATAAGGAATCCATGAGGGCTATTGTCGAAGAGTTTTTTCACGTCAAAGAAGCCGTTCTTGGCTTTATGGGTAGCCCATTTTTCAATCCACAAACTCGAGACCTTTTTGAAAAAATCGCCGGGATGTCTCGCGAGGAGGCTCTGGATTATTTAAGCAATGACAAGGCAGACCAAAATGTTCTACATGCCATCATTTTTCAATCGGAGTGGAACCTTATTCAGAAAAAATCTCAAGCTATGATGCGCCTTTGGACGGCAGGCCTCATGTATATGGCCGTGACGCGGCACGTCAATCAAGCGCTTGAGATTTTGCGTGCCAAAGGCGATGAATACAAAAATACCATTCAGCGCTTGGAAGGTGTCAATAATAAAATCTTTGCCAAGGAGGGTGATTCATCCAGCACACAGCACATCCACCTCTCCAATCACGCCCAAAATTCCGGCTCCATTGCGCAGACGGCCTTTCGGGGAGTCATTGAGCAGGCTCAGAAAATGTTTGAGGACTTTGTCGGAAGTGATTCTGAGATCGAGAAAAATGTCCCACAAGAGGTAAAGGATATCTTAAGAAATGCTAAAAATGATATCGAAGAGATGTCGAAAGTGGAGCTCTCGACTTTGGAGAGTCTGACCGAGGACAAGCATGCGGGCAATGTTACAACTTTAAAAGAGATGGCGAGTCTCCATACTCGTTTTGAGAGAGCCTTCGCGCCCTCTCACACCACCAATCAGAAGCCCGTCAAGGAGCTTACCCAGCTTGCCAAAGTGCAGGAGAAGACTTATAGAAGCTTTTTGGATAATGAAAAATCAGCCCAAAACCAAGCCCGTTTTGCGGAGAACAAGACAAATACAAAGAAATTTGAAAGTGAATTTAAAGAAATCGTTGAAAATGTCCTTTCTTACGCCTTAACCCGCTATCACTCAGGGGCAAGTTATCAAGAAGAGATGGGTGAGGCCAAAAGACTCATTCGAGGGCTTGCTATCTACGATCGAGAGGCGGCCGAATTGATGGAGGAGATTCTTAGTCTCATGGAGAGAAATGACGCTGGTGCTGGCGAAAGAATGGATTTTGTTCGCAATGAACTGAATAAACATTTCGAAAGACGCGGGATAAATTTTTACATCTATACCCGCATGTCAGGGGAAAATGCCAATTTGCTTAGTGTGTACAATAGGCTTGAGAACGAAGTAGTAGATCAAGAAACAATAAAACGCTTGATAGATTCTAGAGAGTTTCCATTCAAGGTAAAGGGAAAGGAAATGGGGGCAATCAAAGCGCTTGTCCTGACGCGCATCGATGGTCTCCCTGATGATCTCGAAGCTTCGATCAACGTGGCGGAGAGCTTAGCCAATGGCCGTTTTGTCCCTATTTACTACGACAAAATCCGCGACAATGTGCTTTATCAAATGATGGACAAAGCGACAGGGGTGACAAGGACTTTCCTTAAGAATATCAGAATTGATTTTGATCAAATCAGAGGTGACCAGGCGGCGATACGAGCTCGTTTTAAGAAAGAGGGCATTACAGATTCTGCGGCTCTTGCGGATGAGCTTTTTCTTGTAAAGGGGAAATGGACAGGAATACAAGTCACGATGGATGGAGCAATTTCCTTCAATCGGACGGATCCCGAAAATGAAAAACGCTTAAAAGATGAAATAGAGAAAGCGTATGAAGCAGAACTTAATAAAAAACCAGATCTTCGTCAATATCGGCTTGATCTTCTCCTGAGAAAAAGGGGTGAAGCCATCGAGGGCATGGTCAACCAGATCACGATGGCCGCCATCGCGGCACGCGATAAAAAGACAAAAGCTGACCCAGAGGACAAAACTCTTGAGTGGGATGCGATCAATGAAAAGATAGAATCTTTGATCTTGGATGCACAGTTTAGAGAAGAGCAATTTTCAAAGATTATCGACGGTTTTGATACGCTCAAGAATAATAAAGACCAAACCCTTCTTTTGGATGCGATTACCAAGGCAGAAGTCAACATGCTCACGACCCACGAGTTTGCCCATGAGCTCGATCGCCTCCTCAGTGGTGAAAGAGCTTACAAAGCCAAGACCGGAGGCCAAAGAGAATATATCGCTCACCTTGCCTCGACTTTGGGTCCCTTTGGCATGATGGCTCTTGAGCAAATCTTTGGTTATCACTCCCTTGCGGGCAACACCGACGGCTGGCTTGAAAATTACAAAATACCCACTCTTCAATTGATCACTGATTTGGCCGAAGTACTAAAAATTAAATTACCTAAAAATTTCCCCAAAGACGTAAAAGAACTGAGTCAATCTCCCGATGCCAAAATGAAAGCTCTGAGAGCTTTGGCGCAGGTGGAAAATGAGATTCTTAAAAAATATAAAGACGATACAGAAAAATATAAGGAAAAAGTTTTAGAACTACTTGAAGAGAAAAGTGCTGAGCAACTCCGAGATCTGGGCATCACAAGAGAGGGGCTTGATTTTTCACCTCTTCTAGAAGTTGGCGATAAGGAAGCCAAAAGTGGGGATAAGACTTCTCAAACGGCGATTTCGGCTGAATTTTTACCATCCTTAGCTGAGACAAAAGAAAGAGAAGAGTTGGCAGAGAGTCTATTGCCTAGTATTGATAGGACGTATCAAGACAAGTTTTCAAGCGCTCCATCCCCTTCACCCCAAGCCCCAGTATTATCATCAAGGCTTCTTGGTCTTATCGGCGCACCACCGCCTGATGATGAGGATGAAGAGGAAAAAGCAAGAAGACTATCGATACGTAGTGCGCTTGCACAGAGCATGGCTGAGAAAATTCAGAGTGGTGTATTGAAAGACATCGATTATAGATATCAGCTTGACCAAGCAGTAGAAGCTTTGTTGGACGTGTCAGGAATAAGCGTGGAAGCAGATTTTAGCAATGAAGAAACTAGAGTTGTGATCGAGTCTGCGGAGTCGAAAATTAATGACTTTTCTAGTAAAGCCCAGTCTGCAGCAAGCAGGGTCGTCGGAGCTCGTCTTGGTGCTCCTGGAAGAGAAGGTAAACTTTTGAGTTTGCTGGAGCCAGGTCGGGTAAGGGTCCTTAAACCAGGAGTCGACATTGAGGAGTATCGTACGAAGATTAATCTTATCCGTGACATTCTGGGTATCGTGGTGATTGGACAAGACACGCCAGAGCTTATGCAGGTGGATCTGATCCGTGAGGGGTTGGCAATCAACTCCCCCTCAAGCTCAAAAGATCTTCATGCCTGGGCTTTTCGAGAAGCCGCAGGAGAGGAGTTTTTTGGCGAAGATTTTGCTCGTCACTTTAGCCGCTCCAAGGGAATCAGCCCGCTCTCAAGAGAGATAGAAAAGGTCGAGCAAAGAGCTTTGGACAAGGGCGTCACTCGAGAGGAGCTTATCTTGGCTTTCTTTAGCGGTGCTGATGTGATGCAAGACCGAGTGCGTGGAACTGCTATATATGATGAGCTTGCCAATAAGGCGATTGAGTCAGCGATACATCCAGCGCTAAAGAAGTCTCTTAAGGATCTGCGTACAAAATATAATCGTGAAGACCTTCTTTCCCATGTCGAGAGGATGATTGTTGCAAATAAGGATAATCCGATTCAAGCTTTGATCGCCGCCGCTGATTTTTTGGATAACTTAAAAAAGAAAGATCCAAATATTGGTTTACCAGATTCAAATACCGTGCCACTCGAGATAGGCTCGCAAGATGACAAGGAGCATCAATCTTTGCCCAAGACTTTAAGAGGTTGGGCGGATTATCTAAAAAATGAGAAGGAGGTTCTAGAGGAAAAGAGGAAGACTGATCCAGGAATTTCCAAGAGTTTTTTAAATTCCGTCGTAAGCACTCTTGCGCTTACCAAGCAATCAATCAAGCTCAACGAAAAAGATCTTGAATGGGGCAAGGTGGTCGAGATTTTTTATAGTTTAACTCCAGAAGACATAGACAAGCTCAGTTTTGCCATCGAAAGAGACGAAAAAGTCGTCATGCTCAATGTTGTTTCGGGCCATCAAGTTTTTAGCCAAAATGAGGTCTTGAAAAAATTTGCCTCCATTGACTCCAGACTTTTTTCTAAAGATGCGAAAGAGGTCGAGCAGGTGTTTGCTCCTGCCAAAGCCGACGTAGACTGGGTGAGCAAGAGGGTGGATGAAATCGTAACAAGTGAAGTAGAGGAGAAAGCTGAGATAGCTAGAATCCATAACGGAATGATCAAAAACCAGATTATGAGGGGTAATCCCAATCTTACAGCAAAGGAAGCAGATGATTATTTAAACTCAAGGAGGGACTACAGAGAGAATCTTCAACTGATCGAGGCTTACGAAAAATATTTTACTGCCGAAAAGGTCACCTATGCCAAAGAAAAAATTTTGCGTAACATTACTTATCAGGGCGTACCCCCTTCAAGGGCGCTTTTAGAGTTTCAGGCTGACATTATGACTTATCTTAAGGCCCTCCCGTATATTGATCTTGATTATGCCAAGACTGCTACTTATCAAAATGCTGTCAAAACTGCTCAGAGTGAGTACGAGAAAATTCTTGAGGGCGCAAGAGGAAAGGCAGCTGAGTTGGGCAATGAAGCAGATAGTGAGTTTTTGCGTGAAGACCTTGTGCCTTCTCTTAAGGAAGATGTTTTGCCAATTCACAAAGATGCTTGGACCAGGCTTCAGGTGGCCGTGCCGGACGAAAAGGGTCGTATTCGCTTCCAGTCTGTCAGTGAGGGTACCAAAGAAATCACCGTCTGGGGTGCTGGCAAAGTACTTTTGCCTGCCGATCAGGAGATTACGGAAAATCAGCTCACAGGTTTACTTCTACACGAAGCAGGACATCTTTTGGCTGATTTTTCAAATAAAACTCTCCGAGAAGGTTTGACGGAGGGGCGGGCGAGACAACTTCTAGAAAAAGTTCGTGGTGTATCGGCTGTAAGGGAATACAAAGCGATCGTGGGAGTAGGTTCCTCTGAGGGGCTCTATCCTGAGGAAGTAGAAGAGATCTCTCAGAGATACAAAGGTGTAGATGATACTGTATTCCTCGACCTAGCCCGCTTCACCGGCAACCCGATTTATCTGACGGGGGACGAGGTTCAGATTAAGGAGTTTTTTCAAAAAAATACTGCGCCATCAGCGCTTGCGAGCAAAGCACAAGATCTTAAAAACGAAGAAGCTCTTTTGCGGGCAACCACTGTTTCTGAATTGGCGACTTTTGGCGGATCGCGTGCGGGTAGAATTTCGGTCTATTTTCAGGAGAAAGGTTTTGATGAAGCATTAAGTGGTCACTTAGCTCAAGTGGTCCTAGAAAATCGTGATTCTACATTTTCAATCGCTACGCTGATTTCTGCAGTCGGAAAAATGGCGCAGAATGGTATTCCTATCGCAGCTTTGCCACCCAATCTCTTTATTACCGGGTATGTCATTCCGTTTGTGGAAAGCGGAGGGCTCACCCAAGCTGAGGAAGTGCCTGTTCAACTGGAAACAGTCACCGACGATAGGGCCTATGACGCCGATAAGATCATTTCAGATCTTTACAACGACTATGTTCCCTTGGCCGCTCCGGACGCATCTATCGGCAGAGATATTTTAAAAAAATTCCTAGAAAACACTGTTCTTGTCCTTCGGTCGGATCTTTATAAAAAAGGCAGGATTGGCGGATCACTGGGAATCATTTTTGACGGATTCTTGGTTAAATATAATAAGAACCGCCAGGCAGGCAGTCTCGCGGGCGATAGGGAAATAGGCAGCCTCTTAAGTCAGATCTTGGATCTGAGTAGTCCCGAGAGAGGGATTAGCAATCCGGAGCAGGTAGCTTTCATTAACAGCTTGATAGCGGAATCTGCCGTTGTTTCTCAATCTAAACCGTTTCTGCCTATCATTCCACAGCCTGGGGTCAGAAAACTTCCTGAAGTCATTGCGAATGCACGCAGTCTCAAAGCTGAGATTGAATCAGGCTCTGCGGATATTTCACCGGACAAAATAGGGCGCCTTCTGGTCGACGCGATCAATGAATTGCAAGCGGCGGGACAAGAGGGTTTATTAAGCGTCGGGGGATCACCGATCACTACAGTTCTCTTTAGAGCACTTTCAAAGTATGAAGAAAGTGGTCCGATAGCGAATAATCCTCAGCTTGCGGGAGCTTTATCGCAATTTTTAAAATTATACGAGAAATATAAAGGCCCGAGCGGCAGGAATGAGCAGCAACTGAGTAAGTTTAGGCAGTGGGTTGTGCAGGCAGCATCAGCGCCAGCTCTTCCGGCTGTCTCTGTTCCTGAGCCAACCACAGCGCCAAAAGTGGAAGCTCCTATCCAGCCAGTACCAGAAGCGGCGAAACCTGTGGCGGAGCAACCATCGGTCGCTAATGTTGAGCAGGCTCAGCCGGCACCTCAACCATCTGCAGAGTTTGTTAGAATAAAAACCGTGATTGATGAGCTAGGTTTCAACTTAGCCCAAAGCCAAATTATCAATTCTGGAAAAGTGGGGTCGCTGACGGTTGATGAAGTTGCCGAGCTCAAAGCTTATTTACAGAATGCTCGTGACAAAGACAGAGAAGAGGACAAACAAAGAGAGGTCCTTCGCTCCCAGTATGATGCTATTGCCGAAAAAAATTGGCAACTGATTAGATCTAATATCAAAGGAGAGGGTTTCGTAGGAGAGGCAGATGTGGACCAAGAAGGTAATATCATACGAATGGGCGCAAGCCTGCCCTATGATTCCACCAGTTTAGAATTGCTAAGAATTCCCATTAATATCAATATAAGGACCAAACAAGTCGACATCAGGTTTGACTTTGCTAGAGACAATATTATTGCTGTAATGAGTAGAGTCGAAGCGCTTGCGGAAGAGGGAGTGCAAATGATGACTTTTGTAGGTTCTGCATCCGCAAAGCCTCGTGTCCGAACGAGTGCCGAGGCCGGCGAAGAAATAGCCACTGTTTATGAACAGTATGGAATGTTTGGATTTAATAAAACGAACCAGCTTAATATTTCACAAGAGACTTTTCTAAGGTATTTGGACAGTATTACTATTTTATTGGATACTCCAACATCCGTCCCAATTCCTACAATTATTGAAATTGGATATGCTATTTCTCATGGATTATTCCGATTCAACAGGGCTGGACTGATCAAGCCCAATCAAGAGATTTTCAGAAGACTGGAAACAATTAAAGCGAAAGTTGAGTCTGTGCTACCCGTTAGAAAACTAGACCCTCGTTTGCCTAGTACAATTCAAGAGTACATAGATATAGCAAAGCCAATTTCTGCCGGCGCTCGTCTCGCCCAAACGCAAAACATTTTAGCCGGAATTGTTTTGCTCAAAGGCCAGGGGGATGATGTTCTTACCGATCTCGCGCAGCGTTTTCCGGATGTGCAGTTTGTTGCTCTCACCCAAAGAGACGGGGCTGAAGAGGTTTTGGCGGGTGTGGATCCCCAAGGGGCAAGATTTGCCCATGTGGTGGTGGACATTTTTAATGGCACTCAACTTGTAAATGAAAGCCCTGAGGATCTCATCAGGAGAATCTCTGAAGCTCTCGCCAGCCCCCTCGAAAACATACGCAAAGCCGCTGCTCAGCTTCCAGAAAAATTTAGACGCTTCGAAGGTTTGGACCAAAATCAGATTGAGGACGCCTTGCGTCAAATGTCCGATCGTGAATTGGACACTCTTTTCAAAGAATTGGGAGACGCCATCAGCCAAGAAGCGTTTAGTCCCGTCAATTGGGATGAGCTCCTGGCAGGCCAAAAAGAAGTCACGGGCGTCCAAATGAACCGCGCCGCACGTTATCAGCCCATCCAGGAGGCTTTGGGGCTTAAGCTTGAAGGGGTGATGGCGAGTCTCATTCAAGATCCTGCTTACGCGCCTCACATCAATCTTTTGCCGGTATCCGGCGCTTTTCTGCCAAAGACAACCCAACTCGATCCTCTCTTGGCCAAAACACTTTCTCGCCTGCCTCTGGGAGGAAAAGTTTATTTTTATTCGGGAGATAAAGAACAGGTGAAGGCCTTACGAGGTCAACTGGCCGGGGTGGGTCTGGGAAGTTTCGAAGTTTTGGATGCTTCCGGCATCCGCGAGCAAGACTATGCCAACGCCTTAAAAGAAAAGATCAAAAACCCAGACAATCTCCCTCTGACGCTTATCGTCAATAGGGAAGAGCTAAAGTTTGAAAGCGTCGTATCCCCCAAAATGGCACAAAACACCCAAAACCGCTTCATCCCGATTCCAAAAGGTGTCCCGTCGTCTCAACTATTAGCCCTGGCCCTTGTAGCCCCCACTAAAACTGCCAGCGTACTTTATGTCACCGCCAGCGACAAAGAAAAAGTCCCCACCTCGATCCTGGAGCAGTACGGCCCATGGCTTCTTCCCATCGCCTTGCCTATCCGCATTTTCGAAGAACTCCGCCAGGCGATCCGAAACCTCCGCCAGACCGCAGCGGCGGCTTAACCATAAAATTTGAAAGGGATAATTTCAAATTTCGTGGTACGATTTTCTTATGGTGAAGTACCCTAAAAGCAGGTGTAAATGAAAAAAGCTCATAAGATACTCATTATCCTATTGATTGTCGGGACCTCATTGGTGGGTTGTGCGCGCAAAGAACGGCCACTACCCGAGCAGGAGAGGCCGATGTACGGGGGACAGACGGCTTCCGAGGCGATTGTCTCTGATACCAAGAGCAATGAAGCCATGATCCGTCAGGTGGGTGGCCGGGAAGCCGCCGCCAAAAAGACTCTGGAACAAGCGTTGGCGTTTTATCAGAGAGGGTATTTTGAGCTAGCTATGCACCAATACAATCGTGCCTGGCTTTTGGATCCCAAAAATCCGGAAGTTTTTAATGGCTTCGCGCTGGTTCTGAATGCCCAAAACCAGCCGCAGGAAGCATTATCAATTCTTGAAAAGTGTTTGGAGCTCAATCCAAAACACGCAATTAGTTTGTGTCGCTTGGCTCGTCAGTATCAAAATATGGCGGCGGCCCAAGTCGCCGATCCTGCTTTTGAGAGGAAAGCCGAAGACACCGCGGCGCCTTTATTTCAAAAATCATTAGTGTTGTACCAACAAGCCTCTGAAGAAACCACTGTTGATGCAGATTTAAGCTACATCTACTATCAGTGGGCGATTGCGTTGGCTATCCAAAGAGACCCCGCGGGGGCTTGGGAAAAAATAAAGCTTTCCCGCAAGCATGGGGGCCAGTTTATTGAAGCCCCTTTTATCGAGGCGCTCTCCAAGGAAATGCCTGAGCCTTGAAAATCACCGCCAATTTTCTGATCATCGGGCTTTTGACGATCATTGTTGCCGCGTGCAGTATTATCTATGAGCTCGTTTACTCTCAAGCACTGACGGTGCTTTATGGGGGGACGGTCGCGCGTTACTCAATCACCATCGGGCTTTATCTGATCTCTTTAGGGACGGGCGCGTTTTTCTTCAATTCTTTTAAATTTAAAAATAATGTCGTTTTTTTTTGGTGGATTGAGCTCTTACTTTCAGTGGTAGGACCCTTTGGGGTCTTGGCGATTTTTCAGTTGAGCGCGACCAGTCTTTCGCTGGGTTTTGCGCCCCACGGTTTTATTTTTCTGATCAGCCATCTACCGATTTTAATCGTGGGAGTCCTCTCGGGGATTGAGATTCCGCTGCTAGTGAGTCTTTTAAATCCTGAGGAGAAGGATAAGTTTTCGAGGATCTTGGGTCTGGATTATCTGGGTGCATTCTTGGGGACTGTAGCGTATTCGCTTCTTCTTTTCCCGCATCTAGGTCTTTTGGCAACAGCGCTTTGGACGGGTTTTTTTAATTTCCTCAGCATGAGTATTTATACGATTTGGAAAATGGGCAAGAAGCCACTCCTGAAGATCGTCTCCGTCCTCCTTTTTACCCTCTATTTTATCCTCCTGTTTTTCTCTCAAGACATTCAAAACTATTTTCAGAAAATGTACTGCGAGGATGAGATTCGCTTTCAGTTTAAAGAGGATCCCGAGGTGCGGTCTGTTCAAGTCAAAGAGAGCTTTTCAACCCCTTATCAGTTTATCTCCGTGTACCAGACCACTTCTCCTAAAGGGGAGGTGGATAATTGCTTGAGCCTGGATTCCCACACGCAGGTTTGTGATTCGACTTATCAGTCTTATCACTCAGGCCTGGTGGATGTGCCGATGCTTTTTGTCCATGGCGAGAAATTAAAGGTGCTTGTGATCGGCGGTGGGGACTTTATCGTGGTGGATTATCTTTTGCAGTATCCCCAGATCGAATCGATCGACCAGGTGGATATCGACGGGAAGTTTTTGGAATTTATGAAAACCCACCCACACTTTAAAACACTTCATCACGACGCTTATAAAAATCCAAAGTTAAATACCCTGGTCGAAGACGGTTTCACCTATCTGCGTTTTAACCGGAAACAATATGATCTTATCTTGATTGATCTTCCCGGAATCCAACATGACAAGCTAGCCCATCTTTACTCGGCGGAGTTTTTTCAGTTTCTTTATCGGTCGCTTTCAGATCGTGGAGTGGTCTCAGGCTGGATGTATGGGGCCTTGCAGGATGCACGCAAGCACTACCGTGTCCTGATGAATACGTTGCGTGAGGGGGGTTTTAAGAATCATATTTTGTACGATGCTTATCAGCCTGGTGAGATGGGGGACAGGCCGTCTCAGCCATTTTATATTTTATCCAAAAAAGGGGAAGCGGGCGCCCTGATGTCTATTGATACATCAGATTATCTAAATCGTCTCTATCCTCTTTACCAAGATCTTACGTGGATTGAGATCCCGTTTTTCCCGGGCATTCGACCCAATACCGTTTTAAAACCCAATTACGATATTATTCTCAAGCGCTGAGCGGCGCTTCCCAAGATAAAAAACAAAATTCCACCGGCAACCATGAGGGCGTCGATTGAAAGTGGGACGTAGACGGATCCTTGAAGGATTGTAAAATAAGACGCTGCTGCGAGAGCTCCCATCCGTAGGTTTCCCGTGAAAGGATTTAATTTTTTTCCAACCAGAGCCAGAGCCAATGCGGGCAAGCTCAATAAAAAAGCCATCGAGCTAAGAATCAGTGTGTAGGATAGAAATAGAAATGAAGTGACCACAAGGGCTGTCTGCGGCAATCTGTTGTCGGCGATGGATAGGAGAAGAAAGATGGGGATCATCGCATAAAAAACATGGGGCGTGTGAACGCGATAGCCTGAGTAGTAGACGATGAATGCGCATGTGCCTACCAATACAAGGCTTGCAAGAAGCTTTTTTGGTTGAAAAGCCTTCTTTAAGGCTTCAAAAGAATCCGCGTCGCACCCTCGAAAGAAAATCAAAGACCCAATAAAAAATGGAATGTAATAATAAAACGACATAAAAATATCGGAAGAAAAGTCCAGATGGGTCGGAAAAATAAACTCCGGCATCGCAAAAAACCAGAGCATTAAATATACCCCAATTCCCGCGATAAAGGCCTTGAAGCCATTGCGGGTGCGTAGGTAGACATAGGTCATGACGCTTCCAATGATAAAAGTCACCTGAATCAGAATGCCGGGAGTTACCTCAGCATTTTCGTAGCCGGCGGTACGACCGGTGAGAAAATAGTCTGCCCATGGCGCTAGAATCATGATCGGGAAGAGCTTTACCGTTAGGAGTAAGAGTGGGGGATATTCTTCACGGGTGAAATGGCGAACGAGGGCCGGCACGGTAAAGACCGCGATCAAAAAGTAATAAAGGTTTTCGAGGTAAAATCTCAGGGTTTGGTAGGTGCTGATTTCAAATATGTATTCTAAAAAAAACATCTCGGATGCAATCCTGACGGCAGAGATCAAGACAACAAAGAAAAATAAGCCGACGAAATTTCTTTCTTTAAGAAAGGTCAAGGCGGGTCGTAAGCCTTTTTGGGTGAGTGCGTTTGGGTTTGAAAAAATCCAGGACAGCGGCGTAGAGCTTATCAATTTTGGCCGCGTCATCCTTCTTAAAATTACAAACTTCCAGGCTTAGCGTCACAAAGTTGTACTCCGGCCAACTATGAAGCGAGAGATGGGACTGGGACAAGAGCCAAACGGACGTATAGCCCAGATCAAACTGATGGCTGGTGTAGCCGACAGTGGTAAGGCCTGCTTTGGCGATGATTTTATCCATCAACGGCTTCACTTTTTTGGCATTGGAAAGGAAAGCTCGCTCGCACTGACAGTCTTGCATGCGGTCGTTAATCCACTTAAGCGATTGAAGTTTTTTCCTTTTCATAAGGGCATTTTATCATAAGAGCGGTATAATCCATATAACATGACTACGAAACTAAAAGCCATCCTTGGCAACTTAAGACCTTTACGCGCCATTGTATTTGCGACGACGGCCCTTCTAGGCGGCCTCGCCCATTTTTTGATCGGTGAAAAGGTGCAGGCGCTTCCTATTTTTTATACGATCGTGGCTTTTGTTTTTGTCTGGGAAGCCTCCGTGATGTGGAATGATATTTATGATATCGCCATCGACCGCAAATCCAATCCGCACCGACCTCTGATCGTGGGGACGGTGACAGTCCGAGAGTACCATTTCGGAGCAATTCTTTTAAGTTTTTTGGCTGTGTTGTTGGCCTTGTTGGTTAATCTCCCGGTGCTAGGACTGGTCGCTTTTTCCAGCTTTTTGGCCTGGGCTTATTCGGCACCCCCCTTAAGATGGCGGCAAAACTTTGGGAGTTACGCGGTGATCGGTATTTCTTTGGTCATTACTTTTTTGGCAGGGAAGTTGGCGGCCTCTGATCCTTTCATGTGGCCAGATCAGAATACCTTAGAATTTTTGGGATGGGTGATTCTTTATGGCACCTTTATCCCAATAGCCAAAGATCTTAAAGATTATGAGGCTGATAAAGCGGAGGGTGTTATGAATCTTTTTACCGCTTTAGGGAAAGACAATGCCAAAAAAGTTTACGCCGCCCTATTTTTTTTCATTCTCTGCGGTACAATTTTTGTGGCCCCTAAATTTTGGCTACCCATTTTTACCAGTGCTGCATTCTGCGCCTATCATTTCTTGAAAAAGGGGAGTCTGGCCTTTGTGTACAGTGCCGCGCTAGTTTCCGGCTGCTTTCTTTTCTTCTTTTACTTCCAATAATCTAAATATTGTATCGATTAAAATAGCCTATTTAAAATATTTCCAAAACATGGAATAAGCTCGCTTCGACGGGTATACTATCATTAGGCGGGGGTGTTTATTGGGAGCACGAAATCCCTGTTGTGCTAGTTTATACATTATTTTCTAATCTAATATCAGAAGCTTTTTTAATAGTGGATTCAAAGATGAGCCAAGAGAAAAAAGCACTCTCAAACGATATAGACTTAGTAAAGCCAAAGAAGTATAAGTCTTCTTATGGCTTTAAACTTCGCACGTTATCAGCCCTTCTGATTTTTACTTTTCTTCTTCAAGATTTTGCGCAGGCTCAGGGCAACACTCCTCTTTG
>CAZCDB010000025.1:0-4889 GCA_964497635.1 uncultured Planctomycetia bacterium
AATTTCCGTAGAGTTTATTTGCCTCGGAGGGGCAAATAAACGTCGGCCTGAAAAGCCTTTAAAGCTACCCGGAGCCACACCATCGCCTACACCTCAAACAGTGATTGATGTTTTATCAATATTCGGGTTTAATGAGGGGTGGAGGGTCGCTGACTTGAAGGGACTTGGGAAACGGATTCAGTTTTTACGCAAAGAACGCAAAATCACGCTTGTGGGGATGGCTAAAAAATCTGGGATTGACCCGGCCACACTGAGCCGCATGGAAAATGAGCGGATGGTGGGAACTGTCGACTCTCATCGGCGCATCTGTGATGTGCTGGGGATCCGCCTGCCGGAGCTCTATGAAACCATCACCCAAAAGCTGGAAGAAGCCCGAGATAAAGAAGCTCGCCAAAAATTAGAGAAGTTTTCACAGTCGAGTGGAGTCGTGACCGAGCTTTTAACCACGGGGGTTTCTCAGAAAAGGATGATGCCCACCCTTCTCCGCCTAAAAGCCAAAGGTTATTCAAAGACTGAAACTCATCCTGCGGCTACCGAGCGCTTTGTGTATCTTTTGAAAGGGGCCGCCTCAATTAAAGTAGGGAACCAAGAAAACCTTCTTTATCCGGGAGACAGTCTTTACTTCAGAGCCTCGACTCCCCACTCTTTTCACAACAATGCCAAAACAGAATCCGAGCTTCTTTCGATTCTTTTGACCTAAGAAGTTTTTAGACGCAATAAAGCAACCCAGACACAAAGCCCTCCAAGGGTCATAAACGAGAGCACTTCGGACGCGTACTGGATTTTATCGGGAGAAATGGACTGACTTCCGATATTTAGCAGAAAAATAGCAGCAACCATCAACACCCACACTCCTTTATTTTGAAAAGGATTTCGTAGGAGCGCCGCTATCAAAACCATGAATGGGAAAAAAAGAACCGCGTAGTTAAACGGCCAGCTATTGGGGCTAAAAAGCGCCAGCCCCACAAAAAGAGTGGCGTAAATAACCGCGGAACTTTCCTTTTCTTTTATTTTTGAAAAAAGTGTACCGACGTATAAAACGACCGCTGCCAAAATTCCCACTTTTAAGGCCTCATTAAAAGACAGCAGTGAAAAACTCGGCTGAATAGACGTATAAGGCGATTCCTTCATTACCCATCGAATCACCCAGGAATATAAAGATTGGTTTTTATAGTCCGTCCAAGACCCCTGATCCAAGGACGTCCTGGTGATAAACGGCAACCAATCCAAAAGGTAGCGGCAAGCTCTCTCCCACCCAAAAAATAGCGCCGGCAGAAAACAGCCCACCAGAATTCCGACAAGCGTCGAGAAAACCGCCTTCCACTTTTTCCTTAAAATAAGGTACGGTAGAAAAATAATGGTTAGGTACTTTACCATCACTGAGAGAGCTAAAAATAATCCGCCCCACAGCTCCTGCTTCTTCTCAATCAGGTAGAGTCCCAGAAGAGCCGGTGCCACCATAAGAAAAAGCGCCTGGCCTGAGTCCAAAACAAGGAGAGCAAAACGAAATACAGCCACTGCCGGCACACCGTATAATAAAATCCTTCCCCACCGACTGGAAGGTAAGCTCTCAAAAAAAGCTAAAAAACGAGCTGAAAAAACTCCGATAATACCCAGGAGAAAAAAGTTGAATGTAAAAAAAACTAGGCTTGCCTGGTGAATCGATAACACGCCTAAAGGACTGATCAACACCGCAAAAAGTGGCGAGTATTTAAAAGGAGTAATCTTGGAAGTATCCTCGGCCTCGTAGATATTCTCTCCCGCCAAAAGTCTTTGGGCTGTTACATGATAAACACGGAAGTCTGAGTAATTACGGCTGGGGCCACGATCATAATAGCGGACAAAGAGAATACAAAATAGAACGAGCGTGATAAACGCGGGAAGATAATTCTTAAACCGCAAGTGGGCTAGCCACCATCCTAGGAATTGCAATCACAACAAGGACGCCCAAAATAATGAATAAAAAGAGAATGGCGGAAATCACTAAAGTGGTTACCACTGAGGCGATGGACTGCTCCTGGGTCCTACGGGCTGCGTAAGCCTCCATTGCCTCCGAACCAAAACTAGGCTCCAACGCTCCTAGAAATTGGAGAGAGTAAACCCGTCCAAAGGTAGCGATGGGGAGCTTGATTCCCAGATATCCCAAAAGAACCAAAAAAATAAAAGGAGTCCCAATCACCATTGAATAAATGGCCATTCCCGGACTCGTCTTAAGAAGCAGGTAGGCAGGTCCAAAAAGTAGAGTTGCCGCCAAGATGGCAATCACGGCTAATAAAAGCAATAGGGCCAGCGACAGCAAGAACAAAGGTAAAATCAGAAAAAATAGGGTCAAATAATAGAAGCCAATGGTCGCCAAATGCTTCTTAAACAGATGAAGAACTTTTTCTAGTGAAGGAAAAAAATCAGCCTGATCTAAAGCCATCTGTGGGACCACAAATTGATCAATGATCGTAGAGATCATGAGATTTAAAAAAACAAAAAGCAAAGTCCAGAAAAGGGGCATGCCAAATTGACGCAACATGAGCTCCGTGGTCCACTCAAAAGCTCCCCGATAAACCCCCGCTTTATCGGCAATCACATAAAACCACCATAAAAAAAGAACATACCCTCCGATAAAAAACGAGCTTAAAACCACTTTGAGCTTAAACAAAGAAACAGCCTGTCGGAAATGACGATGAAAAGGCTCAACAATGGAAGCCTCCCCCGTAGCTATTGCGTGAAACCAGACCCACTGAAAGCGGCAAGCAACCCACAAAAACAATAAAGACGCGACAACAATCAAGACAACGACGCCAATCGTATCCAAAGAAAATGGGTTTTGAAACCAACTACGAATCAGTTGACGTGCCGGGGCAAGGTTCGGATTGTCTTGGAGATTTTTCGGAAGCCCGATCCCCCCGCCCAGAGGAAGCGTGCCTGCCAAAAGAGAGATGAGCAGAAGACTGAGCCATTTTTTGAGCGAAAATGGCTCCAAGAGTAGGTTCTTGGTTCGACCGATCGAAGACCGAATGAGGTTCCAAAATTTGATCTGCTGCATAAGCTGATTTTACAGTATAATAAACCGCTATGGTACAAAAACTTGAAGAACTTTTAAAAAAGGCTTTCTCCCCCACCTTCCTAAGAATGGTCGACGAGAGTTATAAACACGTAGGGCATCCGGAAAATATGAGAAACCAGGAGATGCTTTTGGATCTTTTGATCGTTTCAGAAAACTTTACAGGAATGGGGATGCTTGAAAGACACCGGGCAATCTATACTGCGCTTCGGGTCGGTGTGGATGCCCCGATCCATGGGATTACGATTCGAGCTTACACTCCCAGCGAGTGGGCCTCGCGAGCTAAATCATAGGGAACGCTGCCACGACGCTCTTCGTTTTTTTGTTGCTTCATTTCCCAATAACCATCCTCCCGAAATGACAAGCTTTGAGCAGAAACCTCTCCCTCGAAGCCGCTATCCAAAGAAGTGACGACTGAATTTGAGTCCAGCCAAGCCGGATCAGGATCCGTGACTTGAAGTGTCCTCAATAAAACCCCCGAAGAATCTCGATCAACTCGCTGATAACTCTGAAGCTGGCTCCCCACATAGACTAGTTGAGAATAAATGGATGAGCCGGTCACATTCCCACCAGCATCGCGATCTTGACGGCGGAAACCCTTCACTTTCCCGGAAATATCGTACGAGTATCCATAAAAAAAAGCGGATTTTTTATCTGCGCCATAACGGCTTCTTTCGGTTAAAACATAAGCTTTTACCCGACCTTGAGCATTGTAGCTGAAGCTGGTCCACTCGCGAGTAGTCTCGGTTCTACCCTGCTCGTCATTCTCGATTCGGACTTCCCTTGAAACACGGTCCCGGCTATTGTACGTATAAGTTTCCAAAGCCTGCAATTCTTCATCAATAAAAATTTTTCTCTCTCTTACTTTATCCGAAGAAGGACTGACATAAGAATATTCATAGCGAACCGCTTCTCCCTGATCTGTATCCGGAGCCCACTGTGTTTTTACGGCTCCGTTGTCATAGTAGTCTTGAGTCAGGGCTTTGTACGGATCAATAAGACCGTGCCCATAAAAAGCGTCAAAACCGTCCTCCCCCATATCAATTGAAGAATAGCGAAGTCGGCGATAAATCGTCTCAAACGTCGCTAGAGGATCTAGCGATAACATCAAGGCAATCGTCCCAGAAACCATGGCCGTAGACATTGAGGTGCCACTGGTCACCGAGTAAAAAGCCCCTTCTTCCGCCAGCCGCCGATAACCAACGTAAATTGATGAGCTGACGGCCAAAGAATAGATATCCACTCCGGGCGCCACAAAATCAAGCGCAGACCCTTGAGAAGAAAAGTTGGCTCGACTTATCTCTCCGCTTCCATACAACGTATCAAACCCATGACGCAAAGAGCCCACCGAGATGGTTTCATCAAAAAGAGCCGGTACCTGATCATCCACATCGCCCCCGGAGTTTCCTGCCGCCACCACCACAATCGAGCCCTGATTGCTGGCGTAGTGAATTGCTTCTTGAATCGTTGAAATTTCTTCGACGCTCATTTCTGCCTGATCCTGCCCCAAAGAAAGATTGATCACTCTTGCTCCGGCATCGGTCGCATACCGAACACCGGCCGCCACGTTGTTCCAGGTACCGTTGCCTTGCCCATCCAAAACACGCACCGGAAGAATGCTGGATTCAGGCGCCACACCGATAATGCCACGACTGTTTCCACCCAGCGCCCCGATAATCCCAGCGATATGTGTCCCATGTCCATACGCATCTGCAGGATTGTTGTCATTGGATACAAAATCCCAGCCATGAATATCGTCGATATAGCCATTACCATCATCATCCACGCCAGAAACTCCACTCATTTCAATGGCATTAGATCTAATGTTTCCCTG
>CAZCDB010000025.1:4989-10819 GCA_964497635.1 uncultured Planctomycetia bacterium
GAGGCAACCCAAATTTTAACCCTAGTCTTCTTCATGGCATGAACCGCTTTCTTTAGTGGATATAGGTAGAATATACATGACGGTAGGAGCCCCTACAATACACCTAAAATTAAAAAAATAAGGTTTAATGGAAAAAGTGAGTTGGAAGTAAAAAGTGCTTAAATTAGTATAAAACTTTAATAAGCATAAGCCCCTGAGCCTTTACTGTGGGTCCGGCCAGGGTTCGATTTTTGGACAAAAGAATTCTCCGAAGATCCTGGGGGGCTTTTCGGCCCCGCCCCACCTCCAGCAAAGTCCCCACAAGGATACGAACCATGTGGGTGAGAAAACCATTGCCTTGGACGGTAAAGCGTAAAAGCGGGCCTTTTTTCTGTATCAGAATTTTTTTCAGGGTTCGAACCGTGTTATCTACTTCATCCCCACTGTCTTTGAACGCTCGAAAATCATGCTTGCCCACCAAAAATCGAGCGGCTTTTTTCATCGAAGAAATATCCAGCGGGCCGCGATACCACACAACAAAAGGCGCCTCAAAAAGAGGGCGCGTCGGACCGTTCCAGATATCGTACTGATAAATTTTAGATTTGGCGTTAAAACGTGCATGAAAACCGGGGCGAGCAGTTTTGGTCTCAAAAACAACGATATCCTCAGGTAGGTAAAAGTTAAGCGCTTCTTTGATTTTTGAGTCCGAGAGCTTGCTCTCCGTGACAAAATGCGCCACAAACCCCTTGGCGTGGACACCACTATCGGTTCTTGAACTTCCAACGACAGCTATTTTTTCGGAAAGAATTTTGGAAAGATATTTTTCAAAAACCTCTTGGATCGTGCGGCCATTTCTCTGACTCTGCCAGCCCTCATAGCGAGTGCCGTTAAATCCAAGTGTGAGCCGAACCGTGCGAAGGGCTTTTACTTTTTGCAAAGATACTCGGCGATTTGGACCGCATTGAGCGCGGCGCCCTTACGGATCTGGTCGCCGGCGACAAAAAGCCACAAACCGTGCGGATCTGACAAATCCGTCCGGATACGACCTACGAAAACATCATCCTCTCCGGAAGCCTCAATCGGCATCGGAAAATAATTTTTCTCACGGTCATCGACAAGCCTCACACCGGCAGAACGCGTGAAAATCTTGCGGATATCCGCCACATCCGGCTTTCGGGTAAGCTCAAG
The DNA here is from genome assembly GCA_964497635.1 of uncultured Planctomycetia bacterium. Lineage (GTDB taxonomy): Bacteria > Omnitrophota > Gorgyraeia > 2-02-FULL-51-18 > 2-02-FULL-51-18 > CAMDWQ01. Next base: position 6,157 of record CAZCDB010000025.1, read on the forward strand.
ATAGATCGACTCCGAGTGTGCGCGATAGACCGGCACGCGCACGCAGGTGGTGGTCACCTTGATCTTATCGTCGTGAAGGATCTTGTGGGTCTCTTTCGTCATCTTGATCTCTTCTTCATTGTAACCACCGTCCTTGATAGAGCTATTATGCGAGAAGAGGTTAAAAGCGATCTGGTGAGGAAAGATCTCTTTCCGGGCGGGCTTGCCCGATAAAATATCGCGCGCCTGATCCTCAAGCTCCTTCATCGCCCGGGCGCCGGCGCCGCTTGCAGCCTGGTAAGTGGAGATAATCGCTTTCTTGACCTTATTTTTCTTGTGGATCGGAAATACCGACATCAGCATGATGATCGTCGAACAATTGGGATTGGCAATGATGCCTTTGTGCTTGAGGATATCACCCGGATTGATCTCGGGAACAACCAGCGGCACATCCGGATCCATGCGGTAAGCACTCGTGTTATCCACGACGATGGCTCCGGCTTTGACTGCGTAAGGATTGTATTTTTTCGAGATCGAACCACCCGCCGAGGCCAGCACGATATCGATCCCTTCGAAAGAATTTTCGGTGAGCTCTTCCACCTTATACTCTTTTCCCCGGAAAGAGTATTTCCTTCCGGCCGAACGGGTGGAAGCCAGAAGCTTCAGCTGATCGATAGGAAATTTTCTCTCTTCAAGGATCTTGAGCATCTCCTCGCCCACCGCCCCCGTGGCGCCCATAATTGCTACATTGTATTTAGACTTTTTTTTCATTTTAGTGCCGCGACGACGAGGTCTCCGACTTCGGTGGTGCCGTAACCCATTTTTCCGGCGGAAAGTGATTTTAATTTGTTTGCGGTGACATTCATCACAGCTTTCTCAATTTCTGCTGCGGCTTTGCTCTCACCGAGGCTATCCATCATCATGGCAGCAGCACAGATCGCAGCCAGAGGATTGATCACGTTTTTACCCGTATATTTGGGAGCTGAACCACCAATCGGCTCAAACATCGAAACTCCTTCAGGGTTGATGTTGCCACCCGCGGCAATTCCCATCCCACCCTGGATCATGGCCCCCAGATCCGTGATGATATCGCCAAACATATTGTCCGTGACGATCACATCAAACCACTCCGGGTTTTTCACCATCCACATACAAGTCGCGTCCACATGCGCATAGTCGGCAGTAACATCTGGATATTCCTTGGCGACTTCTTGAAATACTCTCCACCAAAGATCCCACGCGTAGGTGAGCACATTGGTTTTTCCGCAAAGGGTGAGCTTCTTTTTCTTGTTGCGCTTGCGTGTGAGCTCAAACGCGTAGCGAATGCAGCGTTCCACCCCTTTTCGGCTATTGCGCGAAACCTGAGTGGCAATTTCATTTTTTTTGCCTTTGTTTTTAAAGCTTCCCTCACCCACATAAAGCCCCTCGTTGTTTTCACGCACCACAACAAAGTCGATGTCCTCTGGTCCTTTATCCTTCAAAGGAGTCCACACTCCTGGATAAAGTTTTACTGGACGAAGATTGATGTACTGCTCCAAACCAAAACGAGTTTTAAGCAAAAGTCCTTTTTCGATAATCCCCGGCTTCACATCGGGATGCCCCACAGCCCCCAAAAGAATCGCGTCAAATTTTTTCATCCCCATCATTTCTTTGTCCGTCAAAACGACGCCTGTCTTGAGGTATCTCTCCCCACCGTAATCCAGGGTTGTTAAATCAAGCTTGTACCCATTCTTTTTGGAGGAAGCCGCCAAGACTTTAAGCGCCTCACGCACCACCTCAGGCCCCGTCCCATCCCCACCCATCACCCCAATTTTGTAATTCCTAGTTTTATTCTCTTTTTTCATATTTCCTTTTTCTCTTTTTTAATAATTTACTCTATCGCCCTTACCACAACCTTTCCTTCTTTGGGGCTCGACGCATTCGCGTGCAATCTTTTTTCCATCCGACCCGCCTCAAAAGCCAGTCGTCCCGCCTGAACCGCCCACTTCATCGCCTCCGCCATTTTGACAGGATCTTTTGCCTCGGCGATCGCTGTGTTCATGAGCACCCCATCCACCCCAAGCTCCATAGCAATGGTTGCGTCCGACGCTGTCCCCACCCCCGCATCCACAATCACGGGGATTTTTACTTTTTCCATCAAAAAACGTAAATTAAGCTTGTTTTGTATCCCCTGCCCCGACCCAATCGGCGCCGCCATGGGCATCACACAAGCCGCCCCGGCATCCTCAAGCCGCTTGGCCATCAAAGGATCGTCATTGGTGTAGGGCATGACAGTAAAACCTTCCTTCACCAAAATCTTGGTCGCTTCCAGCAGACCTAACACATCCGGCATGAGCGTCACTTCATCACCAATCACCTCTAGCTTCACGAGGCTCGAGAGTCCCGCCGCCCGGCCCAAACGCGCCACGCGTACAGCTTCGTCCACGGTGTAACAACCCGCCGTATTCGGAAGAAGAATATACTTTTTGGGGTCCACAAAATCAAGCAAAGACTCTTTGGACCGGTCCAAGTTGACGCGACGAACAGCCACCGTGACCATTTGGGCACCGGAGACTTCCAGCGCTCTCTCCATCACCGAAAAACTGGAGTATTTTCCGGTACCGACAATCAGGCGAGATTTTAGGTTAAAAGAACCTATGGAAAAAGAAGCTTCGCTCATACCGCTTCTACCACCGCGCCTTTTTCCACCACCACAATTCCCTTGGGCGTGACGGTAAAGCGTTTTTTGTCCAGTTCAAGATCGTATCCAATCGTAGCGCCCGGCATGATTCGGACATGCTTATCGATAATAGCGTTTTGTACTTTGGCATAGCGGCCCACTTCCACACTCTCAAGCAAAAGAGAGTTGTCCACCTCCGCGTAGCTATTGACTCTCACGTTGGGAGATAAAATTGAACGCCTGACCGACCCTCCCGAAATAATGCATCCGTCGGCAATGAGCGAATCCAGCGCCTCGCCCCGCCGCCCGCCCGAAAGCTGGTTGTTAAATACAAACTTTGCCGGAGGATATTGCAGCTGGTGCGTGCGAATTGGCCACTCACGATCGTACAAGTTAAAAAGTGGTGTCACGTTGATCAGGTCAATATTGGCTTCATAATAAGCATCCAACGTTCCCACATCCCGCCAGTATTTGGCTTCCTGGCCTTGAGCTTCGACAAAATTGTAAGACATGATTTTTCTATTTCCATTGGCAATCATCTGCGGGATCACATTTTTTCCAAAATCATGGGCCGTGTCTTTTTTGGCATCTTCTTTAAGCTCTTCTTCAAGCACTTTTCGGTCAAAAATATAAATTCCCATCGAGCCATACACGTGGGTTGGATTTCCGGGGATCGTCTTGGCTTGCTTGGGCTTCTCCTCAAAACCAACCACCCTTCCCTCAGCGTTCGCTTGGATTACTCCCACATGAGGCGCCTCTTCAACCGGCATCGGCACCACCCCGATGGTTAGATCCGCTTTGGATGAGCGATGAAGCTCAAGCATCGGATTGTAATCCATTTTATAAACATGGTCGCCCGCCAAAATGAGTACCTGGTCCGGATTTTCGATATCAATCGAATATAAGTTTTGGTAAATCGCATCCGCCGTCCCCTGATACCAGTGCTCGTCCACTCGCTGTTGGGCCGGAACCACATCGATATATTCTCCCACTTCCGCATTTAAAATATTCCACCCCATGCGGATATGACGCGATAAAGACATGGATTTGTACTGAACTAGGATATGAATGCGACGCAGTCCAGAGTTAATGCAGTTGGAAAGAGTAAAGTCGATGATGCGGTAAATTCCACCGAAAGGAACGGCCGGCTTAGCACGGTCCTTGGTCAAGGGCGCCAAACGCTCCCCCTTCCCTCCCGCCATCACAAACGTCAGTAATTTTTTCATCCCGACTATCTACTCCCTCAACAACCCGCTCAGATAGGCGGGATTCATAGGAAAAGTATTATACCAAAACCCCTTCTTTCATCACCAAAATTTCATGGCTCATGTGGTCTACGACGCGCCGGTCGTGTGATACAAACAAAAGACTCAAGCCCTGCTCTTTTTGAAGCTTCAAAAATAAGTTTAATACTTGAATCTTGGTGACCGCATCCAGGGATGATACTACCTCATCACATAGTAGAAGTTTTGGCTTCTGGCTGAGCGCACGGGCAATCGCCACACGCTGGCACTCTCCTCCGGAAAGCTCATGGGGATATCGCTTCAAGAAACGCTCCGAAAGTCCGACAGAATCCAAAAGCTCTTTTATTTTCTGATCCGCACTATTTTTAGGCTCGCCAAAAAGCACAAAAGGCTCTCGGAGGCTATCGACGATTTTCATCCGGGGGTCCAAAGACAGAATAGGATCCTGGAAAACAATCTGAACCTTTTTTCTAAAATCTTTAAGCTTGTTTTCCGGTAAAAAGTCTATCCGTGTTCCTTCAAAATAAATCGCCCCCTCATCGCAAGCCAAAAGTCGCAAAATGAGTTTCAAAAGCGTCGACTTCCCGCATCCGGAGGCGCCGACAACGCCCAGTGTCTTGCCCGCCTCCATTGAAAAAGAAGCTCCCGAGACGGCTTTGACGCCACCTTTTTTAAAACTCTTGGATATTTTTTTTACTTCGAGCAGCATCTACTCAATCTCCACAGGCGTCTGAGGGGCCACCTTCCAAAAACTTGCCGCAAAAAGTTTTTTTGCTTGGGG
>CAZCDB010000025.1:10919-20806 GCA_964497635.1 uncultured Planctomycetia bacterium
AAGAACCTCTCTGCGAGTAAAACCCAGCTCCCCGATCTGCCAGCCGATCCGCCGCACCGGATTGAGCGCCTGCCCGGAATCCTGAAACACATACCGGATCTTTCCTTCTCCCCCATGCCATAAAATCTGCCCTGTCTTGCGATAAGACCTCTCAAGCCCTGTCACCGAAAGACTTAAAACCGTTTTGCCCGATCCCGACTCCCCCACCACTGAAGTAAAGCTCCCCTCCAAAATATCCATGGAAACTTCTTGGACAGCGCGGATCTCCTGCAAAGGTTTTTCCGGGTCACGAAAAAAAACACTTAAGCTTTGGATTTCCAGTAGCTTCTTTTTTGTATTCACTGGCGCTGCCCTTCAAGTTTTTTTGAAAACTTTTCCCCGATCAAGTTCACAGACAACACCGTCAGAAAAATCATCATCCCTGGGAAAAAAGTCATCCACCAGGCCGCCCCGAGAACCGCTTTGCCTTCCTGAAGAATATTTCCCCAGCTAGGAGTCGGAGGCTGCACCCCGATCCCCAAAAAACTCAAACCCGTTTCCAAAAGAATAGCTCCCGAGATCCCCAAAATAGCGTGAATCAAAGCGGGCCCGAGCGCGTTGGGAATCAAGTGACGAAGAATGATCCAGGAAGCCGGAGCGCCAAAGGCCCGGGCCGCCGTCACAAAATCACGCTCCTTTAAAGTCAACACCTCCGCGCGTACCAGCCGCGCTGTCCCCATCCAACCGGTCAGACCGATGATCACTACAATTGGCCCAAGCCCAGGGCCCAGCACCGCAATTACGGCTAAAATAAGAAAAAAGGAAGGAAAACAAAGCAGGGTATCTGCCAACGCCATCAAACACCGGTCCACCCATCCCCCCAAATACCCAGAGACAGCTCCCACCAAAACACCCACCAAAAGCGAAAGCAAAACAGCAAAAAAAGCCACTCCCACCGAAATTTGCGCTCCGCAAAGAATGCGTGCTAAAAGATCACGTCCCAAGGAATCCGTTCCCAGCCAGTGCTCCATCGAGGGGGCCCGCAAAGGATCGGACAAATTCATGACTTGAGCATAGTCCGATAAAAACAAAGGGCCTGCTAAAACCACCACCCCAATAAAAAATACCCAAACCAAGGCCGCTCTCATCGCTCACCCCCCACTCGTATTCTGGGATCCGCCAGCGCGTAACCTAAGTCCGCCAAAAGATTTCCCAAAAGAGTCAGGAAAGCTCCCAAAAGTAACAGTCCCATGATCACCGGATAATCTCGGGTAAACACAGAGTCAAAAAAAAGTCGGCCCATTCCCGGAATAGAAAATACAGTCTCCAAAATAACACTGCCTCCCAAAAGCCCCGGCAGCGACAGTCCTAAAATTGTAATCACCGGCAAAAGCGCGTTGGGAAGGGCGTGTGCATAAAGAACGCGGGTCTCAGGCAGGCCTTTGGCGCGAGCGGTGCGAATGAAAGGTTTTCTTAAAACCTCGGACATACTCCCACGAACATAGCGAGAAATCCCGGCAATTCCTGTCACCGACGCAACAAAAATAGGTAAAACCAAATGCCGCGCCGTATCCAAAACCTGCTCAAAACGCGTCATCTCTTCAGAAAAAAGAGAATGCACCCCGGAAACAGGAAACCACCGAAGTGTCACCCCAAATAACGACATAAGACTTAGCGCCAGCCAAAACGTAGGCACCGAAAATCCCGCCAGCGCCAAACTGCTGACTATTTTTTCTTGAAAGCTCCCCTCTTTCACCGCCCCATAAACACCCAGCGGGATTCCAAAAAGGAGAATCAAAAACAGAGCAGAACCGCTGATCAGCAAAGTGATGGGTAAGGCTTTTGCAATTTTGTGCGTCACCGCCTGCCCATCCACAAAAGACTCTCCCAGATCCAAACGCGCCAATCGACTCACCCAGTCCAGATACTGAACCATCAAGGGTCGATCAAGCCCATAAAGCTTCTCTAGATTTTCTCGCGCTTGGGCGGTCATCTTAGGATTAAAGCTTGCCTTGGCGTCCGCCACGCTTCCCGGCGCCAAGTGAATCACAACAAAACTCAAAAGTGTGATCCCAATAAAGATGGGAATGAGTCCGAGAATTTTTTTAAAAATATATTTAGTCATATTTCTGCTCATCTTTGGACACAAACCAGTGAATGAAATTATGCCCAATCCCCAGCGGAGTTTTGCGCACCCCCTGAAAGCGCCGGTGAACTATCGGCAAAGCCTCCGGCACATACAAAAAAGTGTACGGCTCCTCTTCAGCCAAAATTTCATGCATCCGATGATAAATCAGCGCTCGCTTTTCCTCCTCAAACTCCCGACGTCCTTCCTCCAGAAGCCGGTCCACTTCCGGGTTTTTATTGCCGATAAAATTAAACTCCGCCGGACCAGTTTTACTGGAATGAAAAATATCATACACATCCGGATCTCGTGAAAGCTGCCAGGCCAGAATCACCGCATCAAAATTTCTCTTATTAATAAATTCTTTAAGGAAAGTTGCCCACTCCACCGTTTGGATTTTCATCTGGATCCCGACATCGGCCAACCTCTTTTGGATAATCTCGCAAGCCATCTTTCTCTGATCATTCCCCTGATTCGTCAACATCGTAAAAGAAAATGGCTTCCCTCCCCGCTCCAAAATTCCATCTCCATCCGTATCCTTAAAACCCGCTTCTGCTAATAGCCGCTTGGAGGCCACAGGATCAAAAGTCGATTCCTTAACTTCCGAGTTGTAAGCCCAAGTTCCCGGTAAAAAAGGTCCTGTCGAGACTTCCCCTAGCCCCAGAAGCGTAGCACGAATGATCTCCTGTTTATTGATCGCAAGACCGATGGCTTTGCGTACTTTTTTATCCGAAAAAAAGGGGCGGTTTAAATTGTATCCAAGATAGACATAGCTAAAACTGGGGTAGCGATATTTGACAAAATTCTTTTTAAAAAAAGAAGTGTCAGTCTGTCTTTGATACTGCAAGGGGGTTAGAGCCGCCATATCCACCCCTTCGGTCTGAAGCTCCAAAAAATTGGTTGCCTGGTCCGGAATGATGCGATACACATAACGGTCAATATTAGGGCGACCTTCAAAATAGTTTTGGTTTGCTTCCAGAACAAGGGTCTGACCCGTCACCCACCGCTTGATTTTATAAGGCCCCGTCCCCACGGGGCTTCGAGAAAAAGAAGTGCTCATAAGATTTTCTTTTTCAAGCCGGTGTTTGGGGACCATGCCCATCCCCCAACTCGAAAGACCCGGAGAAAAAGCTTCGCGGTAAACAACTTCAACCGTATAAGGATCGATCACTGAGAGCGACTTCACCTTTTCAAAATCGCCTCCGTAAGGTGTGGGAGTGGTCGGGTCGATGAGCTTCTCATAAGTAAACTTTACATCTTCGGCGGTGAAAGGAGCGCCATCGCTCCAGCGAACATTCTTTCTCAGATGAAATAATATTTTGAGCCCGCCTTCCAAAACATCCCAACGCTCGGCAAGATCCCCAACTAGTTTTAAGTTTTCATCATATTTGACAAGGCCGTTGAAAATAAGCCCTGCGACATCATGGGAAGCGCTGTCCGAGGCTAAAAAGGGAATGAGATTGGAGGGCTCACTGATAGAGGAAGTAACCATCGCATCCCCGGTTGTGTCCGCCGCCACCGCCCAAGGAGCCACCAAAAAAAACATCCCCGCAAATACTATTTGCAGGGATATCTTTAAAACTTTTTTAGATTTAAACAGTTTTAGGGGCTGCAGTAGACGCCTCTTCGACTTTTTCGGCGGAAGCCTTCACTTCATCGGCAACTTTCTGTGTTTCAGTGGAGATCGCCGCTTTTGCACTTTCCGCTGTCTTAGCCACTTCCTTCACTGCCTCTTGGGGAGCCGCCGGCAAAGAAGCGGAGGATTTCTTCATAGAGTCCACGAGCATTCTTTTCTCCATCAAAGACTTCCCTTTTTGGGTCGTCAAAATTCCAAGCGAAAGCGAGGTGACGATAAAAAGAACCGCGGAGACTTCCGTTGCCCGCGTCATAAAGGCGTTGGTTTGTGTTCCAAAAATGCTCTGAGGCTGCGCGCCGCCCATCATATCCGAAAATCCGCCGCCGCGACCCGCCTGAAGCAGCACCACTCCGATGAGAACAAAACAAACAATCACATGAATGACGACCAAAAGAATATACATTCAAACCCCCTTGAAACGTTTACTTAAGCGCCACCACGTGCGCATTTTTAATAATTTCAGAAAATCCTTGAGCATCCAAACTCGCGCCCCCCACCAAAGCCCCATCAATGTCTGTCTGTCTCATGAGCTCCGCGATATTATCAGCTTTGACGCTTCCACCGTATTGGATGCGAATCCCTTGTGCCACTTCCTCACCAAACATCTTTCCCACTTCCTTGCGAATAAAAGCATGTACTTCCTGTGCTTGGGCTGGAGTTGCAACTTTTCCTGTCCCAATCGCCCACACCGGCTCGTAAGCCAGCACCATTTTTTTCATGTCCTCAGAAGTGATGCCAACAAGACCCCCTTTAAGCTGTTCTTCAATCACCTTAAAGGTTGTGCCATTTTCACGCTCAGAAAGCATCTCGCCTACACAAACGATGGGTGTTAAATCATTTTTAAGGGCCGCTTTGATTTTTTTATTCACCGTTTCGTGGGTCTCATGGAAAAACTGACGTCTTTCCGAATGCCCGATGATGACGTATTTGGCACCGGCATCTTTTAAAAGCGCCCCGGACACCTGGCCCGTAAAAGCTCCTTTGTCTTCCCAATAAAGATCCTGAGCACCGAGCTGAATATCCGTCTCCATCAAAATCTCTGAGACACTCGCCAGAGCGGTGTAAACAGGACAAACCACCACATCCACGTTTTGTGCGTCGGTCACCAAACGCTTTAGAAGCGTCACTAGCTGAGCGGCTTCATTGATCGTCTTGTTAAGCTTCCAATTCCCCGCAATGATGGGTTTACGCATGGACGGCTTCCCGATCTTGTAAAGCGACCACTCCTGGAAGCGGGGTTCCCTCTAGATATTCAAGGGAAGCGCCACCCCCCGTCGACACATGAGACATTTTGCTCTCAAGATTAAAAAGAGAAGCTGCCGCGGCGGTATCTCCTCCGCCAATGATGGTGGTTGCCTTTCCTGTGAGACCAGCGATATACTCCATCAGACCACGAGTTCCCGCATCAAAAGGCTTCATTTCAAAAACTCCCATGGGTCCATTCCAGACAATCAGCTTCGCCTTCGAAAGAATCTGCTGATATTTGGCCAATGTTTTAGGGCCAATATCCATCCCCATCCAACCATCCGGGATATCCCCCTCAACTACCTTGGAAACCGCATTCTCTTTAAACTCTTGAGAAATCACTCGGTCGATCGGAAACTGGATATCGATATTCTTGGCCTTGGCTTTTTTCAAAATTTCTTCGGCAAAAGGAAGACCCTTCTCTTCAAACTTAGAATTTCCAATCTTAATTCCCATCACACGATAAAAGGTATACGCCATCGCCCCACCCACAAGAATCGTGTCCGCCTTATCCATCAAGCTTCCAATAAGCTTAATTTTGTCGGTGACCTTGGCACCCCCCAAAATCGTCACATAAGGACGCTCCGGGTGCGAGACTGCCTTTTCGAAATACTCAATTTCTTTGCTCAGAAGAAAGCCGGCTCCTGAAGGAAGAAACTTGGTAATGGCTTCAATCGAGGCGTGAGCGCGGTGACTGGAACCAAAAGCATCGTTAATGTAAATGTTGCCGTTTTCAGCCAGTTGGCGTGCAAACTCGGCATCATTTTTTTCTTCCAGAGAAGTGAAGCGCAGATTTTCAAGCACCGCGACCGGAGACGCATCGCTGAGCGCTTTCAGCTCTTCTTTGACGCGAGGCCCCACGCAATCCGAGCACTGGATCACATTTTTCTTAAGCAGCTCTGAAAGACGTTTGGAGGCAGGAGATAAGCTCATGGACGACACAGGTTTTCCTTCCGGGCGACCCAGATGACTCATGAGCACCACACGAGCTCCAGCCTTGAGAGCATATTCAATGGTCGGCAGCGACGCACGAATACGATTGTCATCCGTGATATGAAGATCCTTATCGAGCGGCACATTAAAATCCACACGAATCAGAACCTGCTTGCCCTTCAGATCAAAATCCCGTATCGTCTTTTTCAATTTAGATGCCTTTTTTGTTCATATGGGTTACAAGATCTACCACGCGGTTGGAATATCCCCACTCATTGTCATACCAAGAAACAAGCTTGAAAAACCGCTTCTCACCCTTGAGGTTATTTTGCAAAGTAGCCAGCGAGTCATAGATGGAAGAGCGCTCATCGTGGATAAAATCCGTCGAGACAAGCTCTTCATCCGTGACCCCGAGGATTCCTTTGAGGTACGAGGTGGATGCTTTTTTAAGCAATCCATCGATCTCTTCAATTGAAGTGTCGCGTGTCGCACGAAACGTCAGATCCACCACCGACACGTCCGCCGTCGGGACACGGAACGCCATCCCAGTGAGCTTTCCTTTGGTCGCAGGCAAAACTTCTCCGACTGCTTTGGCAGCACCCGTCGTGGAGGGAATAATATTGATCGCTGCCGCACGTCCCCCGCGCCAATCCTTCTTGGAAGGACCATCCACGGTTTTCTGTGTTGCCGTGTACGAGTGAATGGTGGTCATGAGCCCTGTCTCAATCCCAATCCCCTCTTTCAAAAGAACGTGCACCAGGGGTGCTAAACAATTGGTCGTGCAGGAAGCATTGGAAACCACGGTGTGCTTGGCAGGCTCGTATTCGTTTTCGTTGACACCAACCACCAAGGTTTTGACATCCCCTTTGGCAGGAGCGCTAATCACAACTCTTTTAGCACCAGCCGTTAGATGTCCTTGCGCCTTTTCAAACTCAGTAAAAAGACCTGTAGACTCAATCACCACATCGACTCCTAAAGCCTTCCAAGGAAGCTCTGCCGGAGATTTGGTCGCCATCACACACTGAATCTTGTGGCCATCCACGATCAGAATATCGGCCTCGGCTTTAGAGGGATCGCTCTTGGCGGTTTTGACATCATGTCTAAAACGGCCATGAATGGAATCATACTTCATCTGATAAGCAAAATAATCCGCGTCGGTTGAAATATCCACCACCGCGCGCACATCGATTTCTTTCCCTAAAAGTCCCTTGTCACAAATCGCCTGAAACACCATACGACCAATACGTCCAAACCCATTGATTCCCACTCGAATTGCCATGTTTTCCCCCTAAAATAAATTGTGAACAAACCCTATACGCTTTAAAAATTTAGTCCCCCATTATAGACGCCCACCCCCCAGGTGTCAAAAAAATCAGCGCCCCATCAGCTCCATCGCTTTTTGAGCCTCCCTGAAGTTGGGATCGACCCCTAGCGCCTGCCTCCAGAGCTCAACCGCCTCTTCCACCCGTCCCATCCGGTGATAGATCAGCCCCAGGTTTGTGAGGGTGCGTGGACTTTTTGGATTTAGCTTGAGCGCTAGGCTAAACTCCTTCTCCGCCTTCTCATTTTCCCCCAATTTTCCATAAACCATTCCCAGATTGTTGTGTGCCTGCGCAAAACCAGGCTTCAGCTCTATCGCGTCGAGAAAAAGCTTCTCCGCTGTTTCCAAATCCCCTTGGCGGTCATGCCAAAGGCCCAAGTTATTCATGGCCTGAGCATTTCGAGGGTCTGCTTGCAGAGATTTTTCGTAGTGTTCCTTGGCTTGGTCGTAAGCTCCTTGACGCGATAAAACAAGACCCATCGCCAGGTGAGCCTTCGGAGAGTCGGGACGGATTTGGAGGGCACGCTGATAAAAAGATTGAGCCCCTTCAACATCTTTTTTCTCAAGCAAGGCATCCCCTGCATTGACAAAGCTTTTGGAGAGATCAGGCCCCACAAGATTAGCTTGCGACACCCCGATCCCCAGCGCACACAGGAGGCCATACATAAAAACTTTAAGCCATTGGGATTTTTTTAAATTTTCAAAAAAACCAAGAATCCCCAAAGCCGCCATAACAAAAAATACAGGTAAAAGCGGCAAACGATAACGTGCATTAACAAAAAAAGTGGCAAGACCCAGAAGATAGGCGCCAATCCAGCCGAGTGTTACCACTCCATACCGACTGCTCCCAACAAGCGATAAAACCCCCATAAAAACCAAGGGAGCCAAAACAGCAAACCCAAGCCATGGGAATTTTAAAAAAGGGTTAAGGTTGGAAGCAAACTGATAATCCTCCACATCGGAAATCTCTCGCGCATCAAAAAACAGGATGATTTTGCGGCCACAAAGCTTTAAGAACCGGAGGGGGTCCTCCCCAATAAACTTCCACGCCTTCCCAGACCAATACTTTGAGACCTCTGAATCCTTAAGCGGCCGCCCCATCTCCGCTTCCGCAATCAAACGCGAGTCTTGAATCTGGGACTCGACATTGGAGCCTGATCCTTCTGGCGCTACATAAACCCCTTCTGATTTTGGGTTGTTGCCAATATAAAAGTTAAACCCCGCGTGTGAGGTCAAAAATACCTTGTCCCCACCTCGAATCCAATTATGCAAGGGAACGGGTAAAAGAACTCCCAGGTAAATGAGTCCACATAAAAGAAGTGTCCCTATTTTCTCTTTTTTTAAAAGTGCCTGGGTCCCCAACACGAAAATAAAAATAAAAATGAAAAGTAAAATGCCCGCTTTGGTAAGAGTTGCCAGTCCCGCCCCCAATCCAAGCAAGAGAGCGTTCTTGGCGGACCGCTTATCCAAAAATTTTAAAGCTCTAAAAAAAGAATAGGCGTAAAGCGGTATTCCTAAGGCTTCAGGGATATATACCACCTCGTGAAAAAAAAGAGGCCCATAAATAGCAGCGATTAGAACCGCCAATAATCCCGTCGTGGCACTGCGAAGTTTCTCGCCAATCTTATAAACAAAATAAAGAGTGCCCATCCCCAACACAACCTGAACAAACTTTACAAAAAAAATGGAAACCTCAGAGATCCGGTAGCAAACCGCCAGAAAATAAGGATAAAGAGGCAGCCCATAAAAAACACTCCGGTCCCACTCTCCGCGAGCTAAACGCAGAGCCCATTCATGATAATATTTGGGGTCCAAAAGAAGGGGCTCGTAAAACGGACTGGTTTGGCTACTTTTTAAGTACAGTATTTTTATCAAAAAAGCTAAAGCAAGCACCCCCCACAAGATTTTAGGGGTTTGTGCTTTTTGAGAAACTATCACCTGGGAGGCCTGTCGATTTTTTTTGCTCACTAACTCATCTCATCAAAATAGATTTTAAGATTAAACGCCAGCGGGCTCTGCCCCAGCTCTTCCGGGAAACTCCCAAAAGGTCCCGCTTTTTTTAAAGAGTCGATGGCAATATTTTGAAGCTGCAAAGCAGCATCGGATCCTTGCTTAAGCGTCTCAACACTCACCAGAGTGCCATCCGCTTTGAGGACAAAATAAAGATTTACCACCCCCATCGCCCCATCCGCCGGATGATATCTTCTCCGAAGGCTGGTATGAATCTTTTCTTTGATGGTCCCATAATAATCGACAAATATTTTTGATTTTTTTGGGTCCTGAACAAAATCAACCGCCGTTTTTGGCTTCTGGGGAGGCGGAACCGCGGAAGCCTTCGGCAACACAACCATTTCCTGCTTCTTCACGGCTTTTACCGGGGTTACTTTTTTAGGCGCAACCTTTACTTTGGGAAGGCTAATCTGTTTTGGTGGAGTCGCCAGGGGGATTTTTTTTTCCTCAACACGCACCGGCTCCACCCGAACATATGAAATCTCAATAGGTTCCACAACGTCATCGGCCTTCGTCCAGCTTTTGGATAACGCCGAATACCCCACAAAACCATGAATAAACAAAGAGGCCACAAGAGCCGCAGTCGTAGTTTTCATCACCCCGCATTATACCCCAAACTTGGCAATGTAGGCGGGTCC
>CAZCDB010000026.1:0-20006 GCA_964497635.1 uncultured Planctomycetia bacterium
ACGGGCTGAGGATGCGACGGGAAACCGCAGCGACAGGACCCGCCTGCACTGGAAGGCACGGCAACAGAGAAAATAAAAAGATAAGGACCTTCAACATCTCAAAAGCTTGATTGGTTGCCTGCCGAGCATGATATAATATCCAAAATTTTAATGGATAGGAGGTTTTGTACCATGAGTGTGGATATCAAAGAAGTGACGCAGAGGGTGGAGAAAGAGAGCGTGCTGGTTCGGGCGCTTCAGGTGGAAATAGGGAAGGTGATTGTCGGGCAAAACTATCTAGTGGAACGGCTTCTTTTGAGTTTACTGGCGGATGGGCATGTGATTTTGGAAGGGGTGCCGGGGCTAGCCAAAACACTTTCGGTGAAGACGCTTTCTCAGGCGATTCAGACGACTTTTCAGCGCATTCAATTCACCCCAGATCTTTTACCGGCAGATCTTTTGGGGACGCAGATTTACAATACAAAGACAGGTGAGTTTGTGACCAAAAAAGGCCCTCTTTTTTCCAATATTGTGTTGGCCGATGAGATCAACCGTGCGCCTGCTAAAGTTCAAAGCGCTCTTTTGGAAGCGATGCAGGAGCGCCAGATTACTATCGGAGGCCATACTTATCCCCTGGGGGATCTTTTTATGGTGATGGCGACGCAAAACCCCATCGAGCAGGAAGGGACTTATTCGCTTCCCGAAGCGCAGGTGGACCGCTTTATTTTTAAGCTCAAGGTCACTTACCCAAGCAAAAAAGAAGAGCTTGAGATTATGGAGCGGATGGCAGGGCATAAGCCGGTGGCGGTGAAGGCGGTGGCAACGCCTGAGGATATTTTGCGAGCTCGCGATGTGACCAAGGATATCTACATGGATGATAAGATCAAAAATTACATCGTCAATATCATCTGCGCCACGCGTGAGCCGGACACTTATAAGCTCAAAGGCCTTAAAAATCTGATTCTCTACGGAGCTTCTCCACGTGCGACGATTTATCTAAATATTGCTGCCAAAGCCCATGCGTTTGTACGAGGTCGTGGTTATGTGGTGCCCGACGATGTGAAGGCAGTGGGGATGGATGTGCTGCGTCACCGCGTGATTCCGACTTATGAGGCCGAGGCGGAGCAGAAAACTTCAGAAGATTTGGTAAAAATGATTTTTGACCAGATTGAGGTTCCTTAAAAGGCACACTCGTCTTTATCGGAAGATCCTATGATATCCAAAGATCTCCTTGCCAAGGTTCGTTTTATCGAAATTAACACCTCACGTCTGGTGAATACACTGTTTGCGGGGGAGTATCACAGTGTGTTTAAAGGGCGTGGGATGGAATTTGACGAAGTGCGTGAGTATGATGCGCAGGACGATATTCGCGACATCGACTGGAATGTCACCGCACGTATGGGGTCTCCTTACACCAAGAAGTTTGTGGAGGAGCGAGAGCTTACCGTCATGTTTTTGGTGGACTTAAGCTCCTCAGGACAATATGGCACTCAAGGCAAGAGCAAGTCCGAAGTCATCGCTGAGTTTTGTGCGCTCCTAGCATTCTCCGCTATTAAAAACAATGATCGTGTCGGTTTGATCTTGTTCAGCGATACGGTTGAAAAATACATCCCTCCTAAAAAAGGCCGGATCCATGTGCTGCGCGTGGTGCGTGAGATTCTTTCGTTCACCCCTAAAGGAAAAAATACAGACATCAACTGTGCGCTTAAAATGCTTAATGATGTCGTCACCAAGCGCTCCACCGTGTTCTTAGTGTCGGATTTTATTGCCGAAAATTACGAAAAACTCTTAAAAATCTCTCACAAAAAACATGATGTCACCGCGGTGGTTGTGGAAGATCCATCAGAAAAGATTTTTCCTTTACTAGGAAGCGCCATTGACTTGGAGGATGCGGAGACGGGTGAGTTTTTTTCTCTCTCGGCCGGGGCGAAGTTTCGCGGTCAATTTCAAAAATCTTGGGAAAGTCGTAAGCAGGCCCGGGAGAAGCTTTTTCAAGGGGCAGGGATGGATTTTATGAACGTTGAGACGGGAGTCTCTTACATCGATCCTGTGATCCAATTTTTTAAGAACCGTGCCAGGAGACTGCGTCGATGAGAAGACACTTTGTTTTCTTTCTCCTTTTTCTGCTACTCATTCCTTCGCCTACTTTTGCCAAAACTAAGTCCGGGGAGGCGACCGGGCATCTAGAAGCTAGAGTTATTCCCTCCAAGGTGCATGTGGGTGATGAAGTGCGGCTGGTGATCCAAGCTCAGTTTCCCAAAGGGTATTCCCTGCAACCCATCTCAACCAAGACGGCTTTCTTGCCTTTTGAGCTGCGATCCATTGACAAATCAATCACAGCCAAGCGAGGAGAAAAATATTTTCAAACGATCACGATCCGCCTGACCGTTTTTGAGATGGGAGATCTAAAAATCCCATCTTTTCCTGTTTCCGTTTGGAATATTCTTGGGCAGAGAATTCAAGTCAAAACTCCGGAGCTTGCCGTACGGGTCGTGAGTGTCGGAAAAACCAAAACAGACAAGGGGGATATCCGTCCCATCAAAGGTCCCGCGACGGTATCGCTGCGTTATCTTTGGGATTGGGGTTTGGGGATTTTGGCGGTGCTCTTGACGGTTGTCTTGATTTTTTTGATTCTGCGGCGTCTTCGAAAGCGTCTGGCAGATGCCGAGAGCTTGTTGCCGCCCCAGGAGAGACTAAAGAAGGAGCTCTCACGTCTTTCTACCAGCGATTTACTGTCATTAGGGAAAATAAAAGAGCATTACAGCGAGCTTTCGGATATTTTACGCCGCTACTTTGAGAGGCGTTATGCGCTGGATCTATCGGAGCTGACGTCCCCTGAGATCCTGTTTCTCTTAAAGCAAAAAAATTTGGATAGTTCCGTTTTGGAAAAGCTTCGGGAAGTCTTTGAAAAGACAGACTTGGTAAAATTTGCAAAATTTATCCCGGACCGGATGTTGGCGCAGGAACTAGAAAAGAAAATAAATGAAATGGTGGCGGCCACGCAGGAAGTGCCCCATGAAGTTTAAGGACCCTTTATTTTTACTTCTTCTTTTACCCGCCATTACTTTTTTTATTCTTTATTGGCTGGGGTGGATTGGAAAAGAGGCGGCTCTTCGCTTTTCAAGTCTTCAGCTGGTCAAAAACGCGGGAGGCAAAAAAACTAGTTTTCGTCGGGTGATTGCCGCTTGTTTGCGTCTGTCGGTTTTGGTTTTTTTGACCTTCGCCTTGATGCGTCCTCAGACCGGCACCGGTGAAGAAAAATCAACCCAACACGTCATTGATATGATGGTATCTTTGGATATTTCAGGGAGCATGGCAACTTTGGATTTTCAGCCGGACAATCGCTTAACGGCGGCGAAGCTGGAGGCCAAGAAATTTATCGAAGGTCGTCCGGAGGATCGGATCGGTTTGGTTGTTTTTTCGGGGCAGAGTATCACCCAGTGTCCGCTCACGATTGATCATCAAGCCATTCTTACTTTGCTGGACCAGGTACAAATCGGCATGGTGGAAGATGGAACGGCGATCGGTTTGGGTCTAGGCAACGCGGTCAATCGTCTCAAGGACTCTGAAGCCAAAAATAAAGTGATTGTTCTGTTGACGGACGGTGTCAACAATGCGGGAGAGATCGATCCTCTTACGGCGGCAGAGCTTGCCAAGCAGTACAAAATCCGGGTATATACCATCGGAGTGGGCCGCGAGGGGTATTCTTATCTGCCGGTGCAGGATCCTAATTTTGGGACACGCCTTTTAAAAGTGAAAACAGAGATTGATGAGGCACTTCTCACCCGGATCGCCAGGAGCACCGGTGGGAAGTATTTCCGTGCGCAGGATCGCAACTCGCTTCGGGACATTTTTCGTGAAATCGACAGTCTTGAGAAAACAGAAATCACCATCGAAAATCTCATTCATTACGAAGAGCATTATTTTTGGTTCTTGTGGCCGGCGTTGATTTTGCTTTTGGTGGAGCTGGCATGGTCTCATCTATTATTTGTCAAGGTGCCCTGACATGATTGAATGGGGGAATCCTCAGAATTTTATCTGGTTGTGGCTCTTGCCTGCAGTGGCGGGTATTTTTCTATTGAATGCTTGGCGCCGTCAAAGGAAGTTGTCGCGTTTTGGCAATCCTGGGCTAGTCAGTCAACTGACTCTATCTCTGAGTCGTGTCATGCGATTTTTTAAGCAAGTGGTGTTGGTTTTGGCCTTACTTTTTATTGTACTGGCTCTCGCCCAACCGCATTTTCGTAAAAAAGAAACCCGGATCGAGAGAAAAGGAATTGATGTCATCATTGCTTTGGATGTTTCCAATAGCATGCTGGCTCGCGACATTGCTCCTAGTCGTTTGGAGAAGGCCAAGCTTGAACTTTCCGAACTTATTCAGAAGCTCAAAGGAAATCGGATTGGGATCGTTGCTTTTGCGGGGGATGCGATCATCCAGTGCCCACTCACGATGGATTATAATGCCGCAAAACTTTTTCTTTCGACGGTAGGTCCCGGGCTTGTCTCTTATCAGGGCACGTCGCTGGCTCGGGCGATTTCAGTCAGCCAGCAGGCTTTTGCCCAAAAAGAAAAAGAGTACAAAGCGCTCATTCTTTTGACGGACGGAGAGAATCATGAGCCTGATGCGCAGGAGGCTGCAACTCGTGCCAGTAAAGACGGGATCCGTATTTTTACTGTCGGGATTGGCACTCCGGATGGCAGTATTCTTCCCAGCGGAGTTTCAGGAGAGGGAAGCAAGAGAGATGCGCAGGGTCGCGTGATTATCTCTAAGCTGAATGAAGCGCTTTTAAAAGAGATTGCCTCTAGGACTAAAGGCACCTATTTTCGTGCCGCACGCGGTGAGTTTGAAGTCACTCGTTTGGTGCAAGAGATCTCCCAGATGAAGCAAAAAGGGTTTAAAAGTGATTGGTCGGTTGAGTACGAAGAAAATTTTCAATTTTTTCTTCTGGCGGCGTTTGTACTGCTCTTGGTTGAAATGTTTTTGTCGGAGAGAAAAAGACAGGAAATAGGTAAATCAAAATCATGAAAAAAAACAAACGTTTCTTAAATTTTATCTACCTCCTACCTCCTATCGCCTATACACTAATTTTATTTTGCGGGTTCTCCCCTATTTCTGAAATTAAAAACGAGCGAGGAAACTCATTTTATAAAAAAGGAGAGCTGGGGAAGGCTCGATCTTCCTATCAGTCCGCCATGAAGTCAGACTCCAAGGCACAGATCGCTCGATACAATTTGGGGAATACCTACTATAAAGAAGATCTCTACGAGTCTTCTTCCCAAGCTTACGAAAAAGCGGCAGAGGCTCAAAAAGACCCTCTCTTAAAATCGAAAGCCTATTACAATTTGGGAAATAGTTATTTTAGACAAAAACAGAAAGAAAAGGCGATCGAGGCCTACAAAAATGCCCTACGCTTTAACCCTGCAGACCCGGATGCGAAGTATAACTTAGAGCTTCTTATCCAAAAAAATGAAAATAAACAAGATCAGAAGAAAGATAAAAAGGACGAGCCCAAAGACCAAAAGCAGGATTCAAAAGATCAGAACCAAAAAGATCAGCAAAACCAAAGTGGCGGTCAAGGACAACAAGATAAACAAGAGCAAAAGGATTCAGGAGATCAAGGTCAGGATCAAGGCGAAGGACAAAAAGGGGAAGAAGAGAAAAAGGAAGCCGGGCAGGAGGGGGAGTCGAAGGAGCAGGGTGAGCAAGAAGGAGAGAAAGAGCAAAAAGAAGAGGGGCAAGAAAAAGAAGAGGAAGGGCAAGGGCAGGGCGGCCAAGAAGAGAAAGAGGAGCCCAAAGAGCCTAAGGAGCAACCGGGCGGTGTAGGAGGTGTCGCTGAAGAAGAGAAAGAGGAAGCTCAAGAACAAAAACCCAAAAGCGCTGCTGAAATGAAAGCCGAACAAATCTTAGGAGCTCTTGAAAATCAGGAGCAACAAGTATTAAAATTGCGCGGAAGCGAGAAAAATTCTAGAATGCAGGGACGAAGAGCTCTTGAAAAGGATTGGTAGGACCCTACAGATGAAAAAAGTACTTCTTTTAAGCATAACCCTTTTATTAGCTGCCGCTTCTTCGGGGTGGGCAGAGGGGGGTGTATCCATTGAAACTTCGATTTCAAGTTCCCGTGTGGAGCTTGGTGATCAGGTGACGATGGAGCTTATCATCAGCAACGCCCAAGGGAAAATCAGCAAACCAACGATTGGCACTTTGGATGGTTTTACCGCCTATTCCCAAGGCCATTCTCAGGAAATTTCGATCGTGAATGGTCAGATGACTTCTCGCAGTGTGTTTAGTTATTCTCTCATGGCCAACAGTCTGGGTCGAAAGAAGATCGGACCTTTCGAGGTTGTGATCGGCGGCAAATCTTTTCAAGTTTCTCCTGTCGAGGTGGAAGTGGTTTCCTCGGGGGGAGCCGGGGGAGGAACGTTTCAGCCGACAACAACCCCTTCGGGTCCGGTACAAGCACCTCCTTCCAGAGCTCTTCCCACTGGAAATGTGTCCGACAAGGATATCTTTGTCCAAGCCTGGCTGGATAAAGATGACGTCTTTGTGAATGAGCCTATTTTACTCACTTATACTTTTTATACGAGACTCTCGGCAACCTACAAAGGTTTTGACAAGGAGCCTGTCACCAAGGGTTTTTGGGTAGAGGATTTTCCCCCTGAGAAAACCATCAAGCGAACCGAGAAAATAATCGATGGGTCTCGTTATGTGGTGGCGGATGTGCGAAAACTCATTCTTTTCCCTACGGATGCCGGGGTATTTTCGTTTGAGCCGGGAACTCTTTCGGCGGATGTTGAGATTCGTGAGGATGATCCCTTTGATCATTTCTTCTCGAGCAATATTTTTGGTCGTCGAAATATTCCTTCCAGTTTTATGTCTCAGATTGTTTCCAAAAATCTGACGGTGGCTCCTGTCCAAATTACGGTGAAGGCACTTCCGGAAAAAGGGCGTCCCGCCAGTTTTAATGGGGCTGTGGGAAATTATTTGATCGAGAGCCTGATTGATAAAAATGAAGCTTCTGTCGGAGACCCCATTACTTACCGGATTCGTGTATGGGGAGAAGGCAACATCAATACTTTGCAAATGCCAACTTTTCCTAAACTCGATCATTTTAAAATTTATGACTCCTCTTCCTCGAGCAATATTTCTAAAGAAAGATTTATCGTGGAAGGTGAGAAGATTGTTGAGACCGTGATTGTTCCCAAAAAACCGGGGAAATTTAGCATTCCTCCTGTGGAGTTTTCTTATTTTGATCCCAAGGACAGTCAGTACAAAGTCATGAAGACTGATGAGCAGTTTTTGACGATAACAGGCACTGAACAGGCAGAAGACATACCGACGTCGACGGCTGTTTCCACCGGAACCGAGCCTGTCCAAAAAGAAGATCTCTCGGTGCTAGCCAAAGACATCCGCTTTATCAAAACCACTCGACCTTTCCGCGCTTTTTCAGGATATGACTTCTATCGGAAGTCTTTGTATTGGTTGGCAGTCGCGATATTATTTTTTGGGTGGATGATTTTTGGATTTTTGGCGGCCGTCCGCAATACCGATGGGTTAGCGGGACTTAAGGATTTAAACTTTAGAAAAGCGCATGCGATTGCGCGCCAAAAACTTAAAAAATCCAAGCGACTTTTGCGTGAAGACAAACAAGAAGAATTTTATGTAGAAATCTCCAACGCGGTGTATGGGTATTTTGCCGGGAGGCTTGAGGTTTCTCCTCAAGCCGTGTCTTTGGCGGTGATTGAGAAAAGAGCGGGCGAAGAGCTGAGCGGAGAATTATTTGGACAGATTAAAAAACTCCTGGAGGAGCTTTCTGCCGGGCGATTTGCTTTGTCCAAAAAAGGTCTTGAGGATATGCAGGATCTTTACCGGTTGGCAGATCAGGTGATTACTCATTTTGAGAGGGTAAAACTTTGATGAAAAAACCTCGTTTTATGATTTTTTTGTTTTTAATGTTTTTTACGTCAACTTGTTTTGCAGCCGGAGATCTTTTTTCAGAGGCTAATGCCAAATACAAGGCAGGCGATTATCCGGCGGCCGCGGTGTTGTATGAACAAATAGTTTCTGCGCAACAGCCTCAAGCGTCAGTTCAGTACAATTTGGGCAATGCGCTTTTTCGTTCTGGTAAGAAAGGTCTTGCGCTTCTGGCCTACGAGCGAGCCAGCCTTTTGGACCCTCGAGATTCGGACATCGAATGGAACAAGACAGTCTTAAAAAACGCTTTGAAGGATCATATTGTGGATGAGTCCGGGAATGTATTTGTATCTAGCTTTCAGAAGATCTTAGGCTGGATCACGATGGATGAGATCGCTGTTATCTTAGTTATTTTGCTGACGGGATTGTTCTTGATTGCAGCAGTCAATTTTATTTTTCACCGGTCAAAGCCGCTCACTTCCGGTATTGGAGGATTTCTGGTGTTTCTATCCATTTTGACCGGAGGTATTTTTTATGGAAAGTGGCTTCTGATTAAAGATCCCCGTGTGGTGGTACTTGCGGCGGAAGCGAGTGCGCGTTATGGTCCTTCTGAAAAAGAAACAAAGGCGTTTGTGCTGCATGAGGGGGCATCCGCGGTTTTACGCGATCAGACCGAGGACTGGTATTATATTGTATTGCCGGACAACAATACGGGTTGGATCCAGAAAAAAAGCTGTGAAATCATCTAGAATTACTTCCGAAAAAAAACCAGCCGTTATTTTGGTGGGGCATGGCAGTCGTCAGACTCGTTTCAGTGTGGCGATGGAAAAAGTGGCGCGGGGGCTTAAGAAAGACAAGAAATTTTTAGGGGTTGTTTGTGCATATCTTGAGATTGCCAAGCCTTCGATCGCAGAAGCGATTGAGGTTTGGGCCAGAAGAGGTGCTCGTCAGATCCGGGTTTTACCTTATTTTGTTTTGAGTGGTCGCCATGTGGTGTCTCATATTCCTGAGATTATCGCGGAGGCCAAGAAAAAGTATCGTGGCAAGGTGAAGATCAAGCTCTGTCCCTATTTAGGGTATGATGAAGCTTTGGTGGCCTTGGCCAAAAAAAGGATTGGAGTGTTTTAATTGAAAAACGGATTGGGGCAGGACCGCAACGTGATCGCCTGCGGCGTCGCGATTGTGCGGCGGGATCGCGAGTTTTTGATTTCCCAACGGAAAAAAAATGACTCTTTCGGGGGTTACTGGGAGTTTCCCGGAGGTAAACGCAACGAGGGTGAGTCCTTTGAGGACTGCGTTGTCCGTGAGGCCCGCGAAGAAACCGGCATCGAGATCAAAGTGGAACAGAAGCTCATGGAGCTTCGTCGCCCCTACAATGAGAAAATTATTTGGCTTAATTTTTATCTTTGCACGCATATCTCCGGAGAACCCAAGGCTATTGATTGCCAAAAGGCGCGGTGGGCGGATTTGAAGGAGCTTCGCCAGTTTAAATTTCCGCCTGCCAATGATAAAGTCATCCGTAAGCTTGAGGAGTCTTTTGGTTCAGGCGCCTAAAAATCGCGGGCTGGTGATTGTCTACACCGGCGATGGAAAAGGAAAGACCTCCGCGGCCTTAGGAAATTGTTTGCGGGCTCTGGGCCATGGGATGAGGGTTTTGATCATCCAATTTTTTAAAGGGGATTGGCCCGTAGTTTTTGGGGAGCTTGAAAGCGCCAAAGCTCATCCCAACCTTGAAATCTTTCAACTGGGTAAGGGTTTCGTCAAGATCATGGGAGATCAAAAGCCCCTCTCAGAGCATCGGTTTGCCGCACAAGAAGCAGTTACTTTCGCTAAGGACAAAATTTACTCAGGAGCTTACGATGTTGTCGTATTGGACGAGGTCCTTTACGCCATTGATACCTTAGACGTAAAGCTGGTCCATCTTGAGGAGGTGCTTGAAATGATCGATCAGAAACCTGTTCACACCCATCTAATTCTTACCGGCCGCAACGCCAAGCCTGAAATCATCAACCGTGCGGACCTGGTCACAGAGATGAAAGAGATTAAACACCCCTTTCAAAAAGGAGTGATGGCACAGAAGGGAATTGATTTTTAATGAAAAAATATATTTTAGCCCTTGATTTGGGGACGACGGGCAACCGTGCGATTGTTTTTGATCGGCGGCAGAGGATCACCTGCCAAGAGTATCAAGAGTTTCGACAGATTTTCCCGAAGCCTGGCTGGGTGGAACATGACGCCCAGGAGATTTGGCAGAGTGTTCAAAAAATTTTAGCCAAAACTTTTAAAAAAATAAAATTGGATGATATCGCTGCGATCGGGATCACCAATCAGCGCGAAACGGTTTTGATCTGGGACAAAAAAACGGGCAAGCCTTTACACAACGCCATTGTGTGGCAGTGCCGGCGTACGGCACCCTTCTGTGAAGCGCTCAAGAAAAAAGGTTTTGAAAAAGAAATCCATTCCAAAACAGGACTGTTTTTGGATGCTTATTTTAGCGCGAGCAAACTCACGTGGCTTTTGGATCACATCCAAGGCGCGCGGGCGAAGGCCGTGAAGGGTGAGCTTCTTTGCGGCACGATTGATTCCTGGATTATTTGGAAACTCTCCGGTGGAAAATCTCATGTGACGGACTCATCCAACGCTTCTCGGACCATGCTTTTTAATTTAAAAACAAAACGCTGGGACGCGTCTCTTTGTAAACTTTTCCAAGTGCCTCAAAATATTTTGCCTCAAGTGGTTCCCTCAAGCGGTATCTGCGGCCAGCTGGATGCCGCATTATTTGGAAAAAGTATTCCCATCGCCGGGGTGGTGGGTGATCAGCAAGCGGCCTCGTTTGCACAAGGGTGTTTTAAAGCCGGAACTATCAAAAATACTTATGGCACGGGTCTTTTTATGCTGGAGAGTACAGGAACCACTCCTAAGTTTTCTAAAAATCTTTTAACGACGGTGGCCTGGTCCTTGGGAGATTTAAAACACACGGAATACGCGGTGGAAGGCAGTGTGTTTATCGGTGGGGCCGCTATTCAGTGGTTGCGGGATGGGCTCAAAATTATTCCGAGCGCCAAAGAAGCCAAGAAGATGGCAGAGAGTCTCTCATCCAATGAAGGAGTTTATTTTGTCCCGGCGCTGGTGGGCTTGGGCGCGCCTTATTGGGACCCCAACGCTCGAGGAACTTTTCTTGGGATTACGCGCGGAACCAAAAGAGAGCATTTTGTTCGCGCGGCTCTGGAAGCGATCGCGTATCAGACACGTGATGTTTTAGAAGTGATGAAAAAAGACACAGGCCGTGTTTTTAAGTCTCTGCGCGTGGATGGAGGAGCCTCGGCCAATGATTTTCTGATGCAATTTCAGGCAGACATTTTGGGGATACCCGTTGAACGGCCGCGGGTGCGTGAGACCACGGCTCTAGGCGCGGCAGGACTGGCCGGTATCGCGGTCGGATTTTGGAAAAATCCGGAGGAGTTTAATCGTTTGCGCGCAGTTGATAAAACATTTTATCCCGATCCAAAATTTAAAGGCCGGGAAGCGCTTTATGTGGGTTGGAAAGAGGCGGTGAAACGCTCAAGAAACTGGATCCGATGAAGATCCGATTTTGTTTGGGTTGGGTCTCGGGGGGAAATATCGCCAAGTCTTTTAAATCGGGGGATGCGTTTGCTTTGTTTCAAGAGTACACGGATCGTATCGGAAAATTTGGCGAATGCTCGACAACCAAGCTAGACACAGAAAAAAAATCCGGTAGCAAGTTTTGGCTCTGCCACACCGCCAAAAACGCCAAAATGTTTTCATCTGAAGAACTTGCCAGGGCCCTCCAAAACCTAAGAAATTCCGGAACTAAAGAACTGCAGATTGCCATCGGTCCCGCAAACGGCTTTTCTGCCAAAGACGTGGAGAGTCTAAAACCTGATCTTTTGTGGTCCTTTGGCCCGATGACGCTCCCGCATGAGCTAGCCGCCGTTATCGCCTCTGAACAGATCTACCGCGCCCACGCGATCATTCACCGGCTACCGTATCACTGCGGGCATTAATGAGCTTATATTATTTTGGCGTGATGAATCAGGTGAAGCTGTTAGAATATTATCTATGAAATGGATCCTCACAACTCTCATTCAAGCTCTTTTTTCTTTATTTATGTATGCCATGGCGGTGGTGTTCTTTGGCGCTGCTTTGGTGCCGGCTCTTGCTTTATTTTTTAAAGTTTTAGAAACCTCACAAAACTATCCTCCGCTTTTAAAGTACTTCTGCTTAGGTATCTCGATTGGAGGAGGCTATTTTATTTTTGGTTTTATGCTCATCCTTCTTGTGGGTGGGTTTCGGACTCTATTTCGTCTCCGTTTAAAAGAGGGAAATTATCCTTTAGTCTCGTTTGAGGCAATGAAGTGGGGTTTCATTAGCTCGTTGTATCTGATCATCAATCTGACTTTTGTTGATTTTATTCTTCTGACGCCTTTTGCCAATCTTCTGTTTCGACTTCTAGGGGCTAAGCTGGGGAAAAATGTCCAATTTAATTCAAAATTGGTATTTGATGCCACACTGCTTGAAATTGGAGATAACACCGTGATTGGAGGAGGGGCCATCATTATCGGTCACATTGTTGAGCGTGGCGTCCTCAAACTAAAAAAGGTCAAAATAGGCAGCAATGTCACGATTGGCTCACATTCAACCATCATGCCAGGATGTGAGATCGGGGACCGTGCGATTATTGGAGCCAGCGCTGTCTTGCTGAAAGATACTAAAGTGGACCCCCGGGACGTTTGGTTTGGGATTCCCGCAGAGTCGATGAGAAAAAAGATCCATAAGGAGTCTGGCGAGTCCCATCCACAGTAGGGATTATTTTTTGCCCTATACTTGCAATATCAATAGTTTACATGTAAACTAATAAGAGAGGATCGGAGTCTGACCATGGATACACAAAAGTCTCTAAAAGGAGTTTTCGGGAATCCAGATTTTATAAAGCTTTGGCTGGGCCAGATTCTTTCCTATATTGGCGACCGGATTATCCAGATCGCCTTTTTAGGCTGGTTGATTGCTTCCTACGGGAAGTCCGGCTCAGAGATTAGCAGGGTCACTTTTTTTAGCCTACTCCCTTCCTTTGTCCTTGGGGGAATGGTGGGAATCGCGGTGGACCGGTTTTCACGAAAATGGATCCTTGTCTCCAGCAATGTCCTACGTGCTGTTCTTGTATTGGTCGTTGCTACATTTTTTATCAGTAAAAACCCACCTATTTTTTTAATTTATTCGATTTTATTTTTGATGGGCCTTTGCACGGCATTTTTTGTCCCGGCCAGACTTTCTATTCTTCCGAATATTGTTAAAGATGAGGATCTTCAGACTGCCAATGCCCTCAGCGCTGCGGCGGGGATGATTGCGACGCTTATCGGAACTTATTTGGCGGGTATTCTTATCCAAAGAAGTGGGTATATGACGGGGTTCATCACCAATGGCATTCTCTATCTTTTTGCAGCTCTTATTTTATTTTCCCTAAGACCTAGTGGGGTCAGGACAAAAGATTCAGCAGAAAAAGAGGCTTCTGGTGGCGGAATGAAGGAGGCTGTTGCTTATCTGGCATCGCACAAAAGCGCTAGAGAGCTTATTATCCTGTCGACGATTCTATCATTTGTGTCGTCCTTTTTTTACATCGCACTCACAGTGCTTGCCATGGATTATTATCACCTCGGGACCGAGGGCGTTGGCAAGCTCTTAAGTATGCTTGGGATTGGTATGTTGATCGGATCGGCTTTAGCCGCAAGCTTTAAGAAAAATGTACGACCCAGCCATCTAATCATCATTGCATTCACCACTCTTTTTATTACGACGGCCTCCGCCAAACTAGTCAATACTTACTCCCTGGCATGGATCTGGCTGACCTTGATTGGAGTATCGAATGCCATTATTTTGGTGACGGTGGATACGATTATGCAAAAAAGTACTCCTGACCGATTTCGAGGAAAAGTGTTTGGCTTGAGGGCGATGGTCACCAACGGAGTATTTCTTGTTTCCCTTTTAGGGGTGGGGGAGCTTCTTAAATTTGCGTCGCCTTTTGAGGTTTTCTCGATCTTATCGCTGACGAGTTTGTTGGTCGCCGTCTTCGTTCTTTTTATCCATGAAAATTTTGCCTATCAGCTATTTCGATTTTTTATCAGAATTATTTTAAAAGTTTTTTTCTCTCTTCAGGTAGAGGGGGAAGAATTTCTTCGATACAAAGACAAGGTCATTCTTGCGGGGAACCACACGGGGTTTTTGGATGGCCCGCTACTCATTTCAACGTTTCATCGTCCGGTCCGATTTTTGGTGAGCGCAAAAGTTTTTTCTTGGCCTGTGATTGGTTTTTTGATCAAAAAAGCAGGAGTGATTCCTGTGGTTGAGAAAAAAGGAGTGGTGGCTCTAAGCCACGCGCTGAGTGAACTTCAGCGGGGTCATGCGATTGGCATTTTTCCTGAGGGAAAGCTGTCTCAGGATGGGAAGGTAGGTTCTTTTTATCGAGGGGTCTCTAAACTTCATAAGGATTCGGGCGCTCCGATCATTCCTTTTGTGATTCATGGGGGTTTTGAAGCATGGCCCTGGAATCGTAAATTTCCCAAAGCAAGACGCGTGACGCTTCAATTTGGACAGCCGATCAAATCCTATGCTAAGTCTGAACAGGAGCTTCTCAAAGAACTTCGTGAGCGTGTGCAATTTATGAAGGAAGCGCTTGAAAGGCGCGATACTTTTAAAAATGAGGAGGGTGCTTATGAAAAAAGTGCCCTTTCTCTGATGCAGCAGAAGTCAGATGTCTATGGGGGGAGATCGGCTCTGCTTTTAAAAGAAAAAACAGGCTGGAAAGAGTTGAGCTATATTGAGCTCTCACGAAAAGCGCGGGATCTTTCGGATTATTTGATCGAAAGCGGGTTCAGTCCAAAAGAAAGGATTGCGATCCTCTCGGAGTCTCGCCCTGAGTGGGCCATCGCATTCTTTGCGTCTATTCGAAGCGGAGCGATCACGGTTCCATTGGACATTAAGTTGACGGACGCGGAGCTTAAGTCCATCTTATCGGATGCAAAGCCTAAAATTTTATTTGTATCCAAAGAACATCTTCCTTCCGCAAAGGTTCTTAAGGAAGCCATCTCATCTATAGAAAAAGTGGTTATTCTTGAGGATGTATCTGAAATCGAATTTCCTGCGTACGGGGCGCTTCGGTCACAAAATCCCCGCGAAGGGATCGAGAGAAAGCCGGATGAGACAGCGCTGATTATCTATACCTCAGGAACCACCGGAAATCCGAAGGGAGTGATGATTTCATTCTCCAATCTTATATTTCAGGTGCGAAGTTTTGAAGAGATTATGCAGCTCTCATCAAACGATATGTTTCTCTCAATCCTACCCTTAAACCATCTTTTAGAATTGACCGCAGGTTTTATGGGGGTGCTGCATGCGGGTGGGCGGATTTGTTACTGCCAAAGCCTTCACCCGCAGGAAATTGCAAGGACGATGAAAGAAAAGAAAGTCACTTTTATGATCACTGTCCCGCTATTTTTGAAGTTATTGAAAGGAAGTGTGGAAAAGCAGATCAAAAAATCAGGGGAAGCCAAGCAAAAATTATTTAAAGCGATGTTTTATTTGGCGAAAGCCATCCCCTCCCACAGTTTTAGAAAAATACTTTTTTCTGAAATTCATCAACAGTTTGGGGGAAGGTTGCGAGGATTTTTATCCGGAGGAGCGCCTTTAGATCTAGAAGTCGCCCAGTTTTTTGACACGATCGGAATTCCTGTGTATCAGGGCTACGGCTTAAGTGAGACAAGTCCTGTGATCTCAGGGAATACGCCGACTCACAATCGTCTGGGCTCTGTCGGCCAACCGCTCAAAGGGGTGGAGGTGCGGATTGCTACTGAGGGTCCTTCCGGCTCGGAGGGCGAGATCCTTACCAGAGGGCCCCATATTATGCAGGGGTACTATCAACGAGAAGATTTAACAAAAGAGGTGATCGATTCGCAGGGATGGTTTCACACGGGGGACTTAGGGAAACTAGATCACGAGGGTTATTTATACATCACAGGTCGCATCAAAAATCTTATTGTGTTGGGCGGAGGAAAGAAAATCCACCCGGAAGAGGTAGAGGCGGTTCTATCCAATACAACCCTTGTAAAAGAAGTCTGTGTTTTATCGAGGACTCTCAAAGGAGGGCTTAAGGATGGGACCGAAGAAGTCTGTGTGGTTGTCTGCCCGTCTGATGAAATCAGAAAACGTTTAAATCATGATCTTCAAGCGATCCAGACAGAAATCAAAAAAGAGATAGACACTCTCTCACAAAATCTGGCTTCGTATAAAAGGGCGTCGAGTCTTTTGATTCACCTAGAAGATTTTCCAAAAACAGCGACTCGGAAAATAAAAAGACCTTTGGTTGCCGAGTGGCTTAAAGGACAGGAGTAGATAAAATGAGCTTATTTGTTGTGAATCCATCCGGGCTGAAGATTGCCATCACGCACGAAGGAGTCCAAAAAGAGCAGGTGGTTATTATCGCCCCTGGATTTTTTACAAGCAAGGATACCAAAACCTACAAACGGATCGCAGGGGACCTAAAAAATGATTTTGACGTGATTGCGATGGATTTTAGAGGCCATGGAAAGTCGGAGGGGTTTTATACGTATTCCGCTAAAGAAAAAGAGGATTTGAAGGCGGTGATTGATTACGCAAAAAGCCACTATAAAAAAATAGGAGTGATCGGATTTTCCTATGGAGGCACAACCTCCATGATCCAAACCGCTGAATATAAAAATATCGACAGTCTTGTCTGCGTGGGGTCTCCGATGGCAAGCGAGGAGATTGAGTTTAAGTGGTGGACACCGGAGGCATTTCATTTGGGTATCAAAAAATTTGAATGGGGCAATGGTGTGAGAAGTGGAAGTCCATTTTTAAAGAAAATAAGGCCGATTGATGTCGTGGCTTCGATTGCTCCCATTCCTATCTTGTTTATCCATGGGACAGGTGACCCCACGGTGGATCACCGGCATAGTCAGCGCTTGTATGAGGCGGCCAGAGAACCTAAAAAGCTAAAACTTTTTGAAAATGGAAGTCATGCCGAGGAAATCTACAGAAGGTATCCCGAAGATTTTATGAGAGCCGTTAAAGAGTGGTTTGCCAAGACGTTGTGAGCTATATTGAGGGGAAATACCATGTCGATATTTTCTGATTTAGGGGTTCGCGAAGGAAAAGACAGATTGAAGGAAGAACTCCTTTATAATCTGGCCGCTTGCTATGGGCTTGCCGAAAAAAGGATGGCCGAAGCTTTGGCGCCGTTGGGGCTGAGCACCGTCAAGATGAACGCTCTGATGCTTGTCAAACACACCGGAGGTGTAGAAGGTGTCTCGCAAGTGGATCTAGCCAGAAAAATGATTGTCTCCGCAGGAAATATCACACGACTTATTGACCGGCTTGAGAAGGAAGGGTTGGTGTCTCGTGTTCCGAAGGCCGGAGACAGGCGCGTGAAGGTACTCAAGATCACCAAAAAAGGATCGGATCTGATGACGCAAGCCTGGCCCATCCACAAAAAAGAAGTCGAAAATATTGTTTCCTTAGTGCACGAGAAAGAAGTTAAGGTTGCCAGTCATATACTCAATCAATTTCGTGAGCGGTTGGGTCAATCTAGTAGAGAGGGGATCAGCCAATGAAAACCTGTAGAGCCTGTGGGAAATCTTATGATGATTCTTGGCAGCAATGTTTGACATGTAATAAACCTCTGGAAGAAATTTCAAAGCCAGAAGATCATATCAATAAGAGGTTTCAGGCACTCGAAGAGCGCATAGAAAGAATGGAGAGAATATTTAATCTTGTCTCTGAAAAGAAAGAAAAACTGGCGCCTAGCTATCAAACCAAAATACAACCCAGCCAGCCTGTGCCGCCTGCCAAACCCGAAAAAAAACAGGATATTGAATCCACAATTGGTCTTGTTTGGTTGAACCGAATCGGTGTCGTAGCGCTACTTTTTGGCGTAGCCTTTTTTCTAAAATATGCTTTTGATAATCATTGGGTTGGAGAGCTTGGGCGTGTGGTGCTTGGATTGGTGTCGGGACTTGCGCTTTTGGTGGGTAGCGAAGTCGCAAGAAAGAAAAAATATGAGACGATGTCCCAAGGTCTTCATGGGGCCGGCGTTGGCGTCCTTTATCTTTCCATCTACGCGTCTTTTGGTTTTTACCACTTAATTCCAAGTGCGGCCGCGTTTGGACTTCTAACCCTTGTGACATTTTATTGTGGGTTTTGGTCCACCCGTACGGATTGGAAAAGCTCAGCTATTCTTGGAATGGCCGGAGGATTTTTAACCCCATTTCTTATTGGAGTGAAAGCGGTAGAAGCACCCCTTCTGTTAACTTACCTGGTTCTTCTTAATTCAGGTGTTTTATATATCAGTTTTTATAAAGGGTGGAGGGTGTTGAATGTAGTTGCACTCGTTTTAACCCATTGCATTTTCATTTCATTGCCCGATCGATTTGTGCCAGCGATGTGGGTGCAGATGCTTGGTTTTTCTACTCTATTTTTTATCCTATTTTCCATCTTCCCCATCACGCGTAATCTGGTTCGAAGGGAAAAATCTGATGGGACGGATGTGCTCTTGGTTTTACTCAACGGTCTGATCTATTTTGGGCATCTTTTTAATCTTGTGGAGCCTTATGTCAAGTCTGTCCCGGGTCTTGTACCGCTGGGCCTGAGTCTTTTATATATTCTCTACTCCTATAGCACTCTCAAAAGATCCAAAGAGGATGAAGGCTTAATATTAAGTTATGTGGGGCTTGCAATTCTTTTTGTGACGATTGCGATTCCGATACAATTAAAACAGAACTGGATCACGATCGGCTGGTCCCTCGAAGCTGTTATTATTACCTGGATTGGTTTCCGTATCCAAAATGCGTCTGCTAGGCACATCGCCCTGGCGATAGGGATGATCAGTCTATTGAGGATGTTTTTTATCGATTATGCCTATAATCCTTTTTCTGACTCACAATACTTGCTGATATGGAACGAAAGGACTCTAACTTATCTTGTCTTTGTGGTCTGCACTCTTTTGATGAGCTGGATGTATAAAAAATATCAAGGATCTTTAACTGTCGAAGAGAAGGCTTTACCCACACTCTTAGTGTTGATCGCCAATGGAGTTTTTTTGGTGCAACTGTGTCTTGAGGTTCATTCTTATTTTGACCATGTAGCTGATATTCAGGCCATGGCGGCTGCGCCTCTATTTAGCGCTAGAGAACTCACGATCTCAATTTTGTGGATCCTGTATGCCTTGGCGGATATTGGGATCGGGATTTATTGCAAGTTTCGAGCGATCCGCATTGCTGCACTTGTTATTTTTGGGGCGGCGATACTCAAAATATTTCTTTTTGATCTGTCTCAATTGGACAGGATTTATCGGATTGTTTCGTTTATCGGTCTTGGGGTGGTTTTAATGCTCACTTCCTTTTTTTATCAAAAATATAAAGATCAGATCCGCGAGTTTGCTTTAAACGACTAGAGGTATTTTTTATGAAAAATATTTCAAGGCCATACTTCATTCTCCTGATTTTTATTTGTGGGATTGAGACCAATGTCTTTGCGGCCAATGGGTGGAAATACAATCGTTCCATTGAAGTAGATAACTCTACGAAGAAGCCGGTGGCGGTTGAGCTGGATGAGAAGGTGTTGGATGCTTCTCAGGAAGATCTAGCGGATTTAAGAATCCTCCGAGGAAACTTTGAAACGCCTTATCTTTTGATGGACCAACCAGCTCTTGAAAAAAAGTATCCGGGGTCGGTGATAAAAACTGAAGTAACTCCTGAGTCTAAAAGCGTGGATATGATCGTCGATTTTGGAAGCAAGTATTTGCCTCTTAAACGAGTTGAGATCGATTCGCCTGATCAAAATTTTTCAAGGAAGATAGAGATATTTTCAGGCAATGACGGACAGAGCTGGAAAAGGGTGGGAGAAGGAGTCATCTCTTCAATCTCAGTCGGTGGCTCCAACCGCATCAACCGGACAATAAAATTTAATGAAAATAAAGCACGCTATCTTAAGCTCAGGCTATATCACGGGGATAACAAACCGATCAAGGTGTCCCAAGTGACCGGTATTGGTTTGAAAAAATATATTGTTTTTATTCCTCACGAAAAAGCGA
>CAZCDB010000027.1:0-19985 GCA_964497635.1 uncultured Planctomycetia bacterium
AGATTTTTTAATAAAGGGTTATTAATCATGGAAGCTTATCTAGATTACAACGCGACGTCGCCGGTGGATGCTTCGGTTTTGGAGGCGATGAAGCCTTATTTTACGCAGGAGTTTGCCAATGCTTCGAGCATTCATCGCAAGGGGCAGGCGGCGCGGCACGCGGTGGAAGCTTCACGAGAAATCATCGCGGATTATTTGTCGGTCGAGCCCGGAGATCTTATTTTTACCTCAGGGGGAACCGAGGCGGATAATCTGGCGCTTCGTGGGACGCTGGTTTCTCGGCTTGCGGATCGCAAGCATCTGGTGGTTTCTTCCATCGAGCATCAGGCGGTGCTTCATACCGCCAGATTTTTAAAAGGCCTGGGTTGTGAGGTCACAGTCGTTCCGGTCAACGCTCAAGGTCTTGTCGATTTGGAGGCTCTCAAAGCGGCCACGACAGAAGAGACCTCTTTGGTAAGTCTCATGCACGTCAACAACGAAGTCGGCACGATTCAGCCGATAGAAGCAGCGGCCAAGATTGCACATGAGAAAGGCGCCTACTTTCACGTGGATGCGGTTCAGTCTTTTGGAAAGATGTTGATCCATCCGGAAGAGATGGGGATTGATCTTTTGACGGCCTCGGCCCATAAAATCTGCGGACCTAAAGGCTCCGGCCTCTTGTATCTGCGAAAAGGACTGAAGATCAAGCCGATTTTTTACGGGGGCCATCAGGAAAAAAATATTCGCCCCGGCACTGAAAATGTCCCGGCAATTGTGGGATTTGG
Organism: uncultured Planctomycetia bacterium; assembly: GCA_964497635.1. GTDB lineage: Bacteria > Omnitrophota > Gorgyraeia > 2-02-FULL-51-18 > 2-02-FULL-51-18 > CAMDWQ01. The sequence goes on from CAZCDB010000027.1 coordinate 765, forward strand.
CAAGGCGGTAGAGCTGGTGCGAAAAAACTCTGCCACCGAAGCCAAGCGTGTGGGGGGTTTAAGAGATCACCTGGAAGAGGGGATACGAAAGAAAATCAAAGGGGTTTATTTTAACGGAGATTCGGCGCATCGGATTTATAATACTTTAAGCGTCTCTTTTGACGGCTTGGATGGCGAGACCATCCTTGTGAATTTAGATCTTAAGAATATCTGTGTTTCGACAGGCTCAGCTTGTACGGCAGGCTCTATTGAGCCTTCTCATGTGCTTTTGGCGATGGGTCTTGAAGAAAAAAAAGCCAGAGCGACGGTGCGTTTTTCTCTGGGACGATTTACCACTCAAACCGAGGTGGACTATGCTCTTTCGGAGCTTCCACCCATCATCGATCGCTTAAGAAAGTCAGCTACATGATTATTGATACGCACTGCCATCTTTATATGGATGCTTTTGATTTGGACCGTGAAGCGGTGATTGCTCGCGCGCAGGAACATGGGGTTGGAAAACTAATCAATGTCGGAATCGATCCTGCTACCAATCAAGCTTCTTGGAAGCTGGCCCAGGAGCATCCCTGCATTTCCCACACCGCCGGTTTTCATCCCCACAGCGCCGAAGAAATGAATAAAATCACTTATGAAGAAACCAAGCTTTTTGTCGAGCAAACCAGCCCCGTGGCCATCGGAGAAATCGGTTTGGATTATTTTAAAAGCGAGTCTTCACGTGAAGCGCAAAAAGCGACGTTTAAGCGCATGCTTCACTTGGCCCGTGAAAAAAACTTACCGGTGATTGTTCACTCGCGAGACGCGCTAAGCGACACGCTTGAAATCTTAAAAACCGAGGGAGGTGGGAAGCTCCGTGGGGTGATTCACTGCTTCTCGTACGATGAGGCGGCCGCCAAAGCTTTTTTTGACCTGGGATTTTTGATTTCTTTTACTTGCAATATCACGTTTAAAAACGGTGGGCCTCTTTTGCAAGTAGCCAAGTCGGTGCCTTTGGAGAAAATCATGCTAGAAACGGACTCTCCCTATCTTGCCCCCCAAATTTATCGCGGGAAGCGAAATGAGCCCTGTTGTTTGCGGCATTTGGTCGATCTCTTGGCGGAGCATCGTCAGATGTCACCAGAAGAAATTGAGCGCGTGACCTCTGCAACCGCGATAAAATTTTTTGGTCTGAAGGACTTTTAGGTGGGAAAAATAATTTCGTGGTTTCGGACCCATCCTTGGACCGGAGCCATGCTTATTTTTGTCCTTATTTTTTATTCCTGCGCTCTGCTGGCTCAGCCCAAAGAGACTTCAGCATCCCCGGACACTCCCAGTCAGGAGTTTAAAGCACAACAGCAACTCTTTGAAAAAAATGTTCAAGAAAAACCGCAGGGGTTTATCGCGGTTTCATTTTTTCTCTTGGCTATTCTTTTTGTGGGGCTTATTTTGGACGCTCGATATCTGATGCGTTCTTTTCGAGAAAAACGCTGGTTTGTTCCTGCTCAAGGGGTTCCTTTGGTTTCGTGGGGAGGGCTGGAACTATTTCAGGCGTTTCTTTTCATGCTCTCAGTAGAGGTTTTTTTGCTTCTATTTCAGGCGGGAGTATTTCATGGGCTGGGGATTTCAGATCCACCGCGTGATTTTCTTCTGATGATCAATAGCCTTGTGCGCGGGCTTTTAACTGTGATTTTTATTTTACTGCTTTTGCAGAAACTAGGACAGGGACCCAGGGACTTGGGTCTGACCGTAGATCGTTTTTTTGCGCAAGTGCGTTATGGAATCTGGGGTTATATCGCAATATTGCCGGTTATTTTTCTCACGCTTTTAATTTTGGCCGGAGTGGCGCATATTTTTTCTTATGAACCGCCGCCGCAAAATGTGGTGCAGATTTATTTGAAGCCCTCCTCGGACTCCTATCTTTTGTTTTTTACTTTTTTTGTTGCTGGAATCGGTCCTCTGATTGAGGAGGTTTTATTCCGTGGGTTTTTATATTCGGCACTACACAGGAAGATAGGTTCTGTTTTGGCGATGGGAATCACTTCGCTTATTTTTGCTGCATTTCATATGAATGTAGCCGCTTTCTTCTCCATTTTTGTTTTTAGTTTATTTCTCTGTCGTTTTTATGAAAAAACAGGATCCTTGGTGCCTTCCATGACAGCGCATGTTTTGCATAATTTTCTCATGGTGGGGCTTACCCTGGGTTTTAAATCGGCGATTGTTTCATGAAACAAAAAAAACTCAGTGAGTTTGAGTGGATACAAAATCTACGTCAGCGCACACCGGTTGGGCGTGGGGTGAAGCTTGGCATTGGGGATGACACAGCGATTCTGGCTACCTCCTCCAAAGATCTTTTGTTGACCACCGACATGCTCATAGAAGATGTTCATTTTCGTTTGAAGGAAGCTACGGCCTTTGAGATCGGCTGGAAGGCTTTGGCGGTCAATGTCAGTGATATTGCGGCGATGGGGGGTATTGCGCGCCATGCGGTGGTGGCGGTAGGACTCCCCAGGCGCCTTTCCAATAAATTTATCAATGAGCTTTATTCCGGGATTCAGGCTTTGGCGCGGCGTTTTCAAATCAATATTGTGGGGGGTGATACCAATGCTTCCGAGAAGCTTGTTGTTTCGATCACGGTGCTTGGGGAGTGTGAAAAATCAAAAGCGATTTGTCGCTCGGGTGCCCGGGTGGGAGATATTTTATTCGTTACGGGGAAACTGGGAGGATCTTATGCCTCCAAAAAACATCTTCGATTTATTCCGCGAGTTAAGGAAGCTTGGTATTTGGTACAAAATTTTAATGTCCATGCCATGATGGATCTCTCGGATGGTCTGGCGGGGGATATTCGGCGTTTGACGCAGGAGAGTAAAGTGGGGGCGATTATCAAGCAAGACTTGCTTCCGGTGGCTTCTTGTGCCTCGGATTGGAAGGCGGCGCTATTGGACGGTGAAGATTTTGAGCTTCTTTTTTGTCTGGCTCCGGGAGAAGCTCAAAAATTAATCCGCCGGACCCGGCAAAAAAGTAAGAGTGTTTTCACCCCCATTGGTAAAATTGTAAATAGGGGAATGGGTCTTCTTTTGGAAGATGGGCAAGGAAAGCGGAGAGCGATGCCAAAGGGTGGTTTTGATCATTTTCATGAAAATAAATAAACTGAAGAAGCAGCAATGGATTTCGCGCTCTGCGGAAGAGACTCAAAGCATCGGCCATCAAATCGCTCAACAGCTGCGGTCAGGTGACGTGGTGGCTCTCCGTGGAGAGCTTGGTGCGGGGAAGACGACGCTTGTCAAAGGAATCGCCTGTGGTTTGGGTGTGAGTTCCGTAGAGGAAATCTCAAGCCCCACCTACGTTCTTATTCACGAGTATCAGGGGCGACAGAAAGTCTATCATTTGGATTGGTACCGCCTGGAAGCGGTTTTGGGCGCGGATGCCGCTTTAGCTCAAGAATGTTTTGACTCTAAAGGAATTACTTTGGTGGAGTGGCCCGAGCGCGGGGAGACTCTTTTGCCTCAACCTCATTGGCAAATTAACCTGAAACACCAGGATGAAAAAACACGAAAGATCGAGATGTTACACGGATGAGAATATTGGCTTTTGATACCTCCACAGAGTTCTTAAGCGCCGCTCTTTTTGAGGGAAGTAAAAAAATAGCTTCCGTTCAGATCAAAGGACGCGCACAACACTCAGATGTTTTAGCACCGACGCTTGAAGCTTTAATGAAGCGATCCAAGGTTTTTGGAAAGCCCATGGACTGTGTCGCGGTGGGGCTGGGTCCGGGATCGTTTACGGGTTTGCGTGTGGCCGTGACCACCACAAAGCTCTTGGCCTATGCTTGGCGGGCAAGAATTGTGGGTATTTCAAGTCTTGAGGCAGCGGCTAGAACCGTGTCCCAAGACGGCTTGTACGCTGTCATGAAAGACTGCAAAAAAAATCAAGTGTATGGAGCTGTGTACGAGCGTCTCGGAAAAAAGTGGAGCACGGTCCAAGAGCCTGCCATTTGGATGAGAAGTGATTTTGTTGCATTTTTTCAAAAGAAAAAGGCTCAAGAGATTTTAAAGCCTCCCTGCGCCAAAGCCATCGCTCTCGCTGCGTTTGAGCGGATCCAAGAGAAGCGTTGGGACGATGTCTTCGCGCTTGAACCCATTTATTTGCATCCCAAGGACTGCAATGTCTCCATTAAAAAATAAAACTTCGCTTCAGTGGGTCGATATCCGCCTGGATATTTTGCGAAAAAATCTAAAGATTTTGTGCCGTTTTCTTAAGCGACCAAGCTCCGCTATTTTGGCGATCGTGAAAGCCGAGGCGTACGGTCATGGGATGCTTCCGGTTTCACGGGCCTTGTGGAAAGAGGGAGTTCGCTTTTTTGGAGTTGCCAATTTCCAAGAAGCTCTTGTGTTACGTCAGGCTTTGCCCAAGGCGAGGATTTTGCTTCTGGGGTGTTTGCATCCGGATCAAGTGGCTGCTGCGATTGCTCTTGGGTTCACTCCAACAATTTCATGTTTGGAGGACGCCAAGGAATTTCAGCGGAGAATTCGGGGTTCAAAAAAGTTTTTAATCCATGTGAAGCTAGATACCGGGATGGGGCGCCTAGGCTTGCCGATCGAGCAGACAGAGAATTTTTTTAAACAGTTAAAAAATCTTTCAGGTCTTGAGGTTGAAGGCCTCTACACTCATTTTTCAAGTGCGGATAAAGAAAACCAAGAACCCACTTTGAAACAGCTAAAAATTTTTAATGAGATGATTGGAAAAATTAAGGATTGGGGTTTTCGACCTCGCATCATTCATGTGGCCAATAGTGCGGGAACTCTGCGCTTCCGCCAAGCGCATTTTGATATGTTCCGTCCAGGCCTGATTCTTTACGGTTTGCAAGGAGGTCCTAAGAGTCCACTTCTTCCAGGAATGAAACCTGTGCTCTCTTGGAAGACCCGCATCAGTTTTCTTAAAAAATTTGAGACGGGGCAAACAGTCAGTTACGGCCAAACCCACCAGGTACAAAAAAACACGTTGATCGCAACTCTTCCTGTAGGGTATAGTCACGGGTACCGAATTGCCTGGTCCAATCGTAGTTTTGTGTTGGTACGGGGGTATCGCTGTCCTGTGGTAGGGCGCGTCACGATGGATCAGACCTTGGTGGATGTAGGATCTGTTCCGGGAGTGCAGCGCTGGGACGAGGTGACACTTATCGGAAAGCAGGGGCGGCAAGTTATTTCAACAGAAGAGCTTGCAGAGAAGGCACAAACTATTCCGTATGAGGTTGTTTGCGGAATTCATAGTCGCGTGCCAAGAGTTTTTTCTAACCATAAGGAAAATTTATGAAACTAAATGAAACAATTACCGTGATCGTCGAAATCCAAAAGGGTAGCCGCAATAAATATGAATTTGATAAAAAGCACAACCGGATCGTATTTGACCGTATGCTTTTTTCTTCCGTCCACTATCCCAGCGATTATGGATACATTCCCGATACTTTGGCTCAGGACGGAGATCCCTTGGACGCTATGGTGCTTTTATGGGAACCGACTTTTCCGGGTTGCGTGATTGAAGCCCGTCCCTTAGGTCTTTTTAAAATGAAAGATGAAAAGGGGATTGATGATAAGATTCTGTGTGTGCCGGTCAAAGATCCGCTTTGGAATCACATTCACGAGCTATCTCAGGTACCGCCACACCTGCTTAAAGAAATTGAGCATTTTTTCAAAATCTACAAAGATCTTGAGATGAAAAAGACCCAAGTCTACGGTTGGAAAAACAAAAACGCGGCACTTAAGATCATCGAGCAGTCTCGCGAAGCCTACCGGCGAGAAGACACGCGGCGATAACCCGATTTCCCCAAAAAATGGCTTTCTTTTGACACCCCTCTGAAGGGTTGATATAATACCGAACTTACTTATTTGGACGTGTTCTATTTTTTTTAAGACTTTATCTTAGGAGAAGTTATGGCAAAAATGACTGGGGCCCAAGCAGTAGTTGAGGCATTTTCTCGCGAGGGAGTGGAGTATGTGTTTGGACTGCCGGGTGGCGCCTGTCTGCCTTTGTTTGACGCGCTTTACGATGCAAAGTTTAAGGTGATTTTGGTTCGCCATGAGCAGGGCGCAGTTCATATGGCCGAAGGCTATGCGCGCTCGACAGGAAAAGTGGGTGTGGTGGTTGTCACTTCCGGCCCCGGCGCCACCAATACAATCACTGGCATCGCGGATGCCTACATGGACTCCATTCCTCTGGTGGTGATCACTGGACAGGTAAAATCCTTTTTAATTGGCAACGATGCTTTTCAGGAAGCGGATGTGACCGGGATTACACGCCCCATCACCAAGCACAACTATCTGGTCAAAAATGTCAAAGATTTACCGAGAATCCTAAAAGAAGCTTTTACGATTGCGATGAGCGGTCGTCCAGGCCCCGTCTTGATTGATTTTCCTTCGGACATCAGTTTGCAAACCGTGGAGTTTGATTATCCTTCCGAAGTGCATGTCCGTGGGTTTAAGCCTGTTGCGGAGGCTCATTCAGGGCAGATCAAAAAAGCCGCGGAGCTGATCATGGCTTCAAAGCGACCGGTGATTTATACCGGTGGTGGCGTGATTATTTCAGGGGCAACAAAAGAATTGATCGAGTTGGTCGAAAAAACCAATGCGCCTTGCACCAACACTTTGATGGGTTTGGGGGGAGTTCCCGGCACGCATCCACTTTTTATGGGAATGCTAGGGATGCACGGAACGGTATTTGCCAATCGCGCGGTGCATGAGTCCGATCTTTTGATTGCTGTGGGTGCACGTTTTGATGACCGTGTGACCGGGGACCTGACCAAGTTTGCCCCCCACGCCAAAATTATCCACATTGACGTGGATCCTTCCGCGATTTCTAAAAACGTGAAGGTGGATGTGCCCATCGTGGGCGATGTCAAGCAAGTGCTTAAGGAGCTCAACAAGCTTGTCGGTAAAGTGGATACGGCGGCTTGGCTTGCCAGTATTGAACAGTGGAAAAAAGAAAGCCCTCTCCGCTATAAAGACGACAGTGATTTGATACGTCCTCAATACGCGATCCAGAGACTTTGCGATATTTTGGGAAGCGATGCGATTGTCACCACGGACGTAGGTCAGCATCAGATGTGGGCGGCGCAGTATTATAAGCTCAATGGCCCGAACCAACTTCTTACTTCTGGCGGTTTAGGCACGATGGGTTATGGTTTCCCGGCGGCGATTGGCGCACAGTTTGCTTTTCCGAAGAAAACAGTGGTTTGCATTTCTGGAGACGGATCGATTCAGATGAATATTCAGGAAATGGCGACCGCGGTGCTTCATAAGCTGCCGGTCAAGATTGCGATCATTAACAACAATTATTTGGGGATGGTGCGTCAGTGGCAGGAAACATTTTACAATCACCGTTATTCCAGCTCTACGATGAGTGGCAATCCTGATTTTGTGGCGTTGGCCAAAGCGTATGGCGCGACCGGCCGTTGTGTGACGCGTAAAAACGAAGTCGATGAGGCGATTGCCTGGTCCAAAACGATCACGGATCGTCCCTGCGTGCTTGATTTTGTCGTCACGGAAGAAGAAAATGTGTATCCGATGATACCTTCGGGGAAATCGTTCGAAGAGATCATGGACATGGCGTGATTTTTGATGAAAAAGCCGAATCTGCTACGTTGCAGGCTCCGCTTCCTCGGTCGACGTACAAATCAGTACGCCTCCCTCGGTTGCTCGCCTGCGTCTCGCATCTTCAGCTTTTTGATCAAAAATTGAAACTTATCTTTTAGAGAGGATTAAAATGGCAGTTCATGAAACAACGCCTGTAGAGGCTCGGATTTTATCGGTGCTGGTTGAAAACCACGCGGGAGTTCTTTCACGTGTGGTGGGACTTTTTTCGGCACGCGGTTTTAACATCCGCTCATTGGCGGTCGGCGAGACCGAGGACCCTACTATTTCTCGTATCACCTTGGTGGCCGAGGGAGATCAGAAAACGATTGAGCAGATCAAAAAACAGCTGAACAAACTTATTGATGTCATCAAGGTCCAGGATTTAAGCGAAGAAGGTTATGTGGACCGCGAATTGATGTTGGTCAAGCTTAAGAATACCCCCCAAGTCAAAGACGCGCTCAAAGGCGTTCTGTCGGGGTATCGGACTCTCGTGGCGGATGAAAATAAGAGTGTGTTAACTCTGGAATGCACCGAGACTCGCGAAAATACCAAGAAAATTTTTGATATTTTAAAAGAGATTGGGATTGTCGAGATTGCCCAGACGGGCGCTGTCGCACTTTCCAATAAGCTACCCAAAAACTGACGCGCTGTCGTTTCGACAAGATTCGCTTCGCCCGAAAAGACAGTTTCAACCAAACAAAGGAAAATCCAATGGCTAAAATTTATTATGATAATGACGCAGATCTTTCACTCATCAAAAATAAAGTGGTGGGGGTTATCGGTTACGGGATTCAGGGTCGTGGCCAAGCGCTCAACTTGCGTGATAGCGGTGTGAAGGTGCTGGTCTCTCAGCGCCCCGGTGGGCCCAATTACGACATGGCAATCAAGGACGGATTTAAACCCCTGGAAGCCGCAGAACTTGCTCAGAAGTCCGATGTTATCATTATTTTGGCGCAGGATCCTTTGCAGGCCGAAATCTACAAGAAGTCCGTGGCTCCGTATCTGACCGCTGGTAAAGCGCTAGCATTTTCACACGGTTTTAACATTCATTTTAAACAGATTGTCCCGCCTAAAGATGTGGATGTGTTTATGATTGCTCCCAAGGGACCCGGGAGCTTGGTGCGTCGTCAGTACGAAGAGGGAAAAGGAGTGCCTTGCCTGGTGGCCGTGTTTCAAGACGCGACCAAGAAAGCCAAGCAGCTGGCTCTTTCTTACGCCAAGGCTCTTGGCGGGACTCGCGCAGGCGTGATTGAGACGACCTTTAAAGAGGAAACAGAGACGGATCTTTTTGGAGAGCAGTCGGTTCTTTGCGGCGGTACTGCCGAGCTTGTGATGGCAGGGTTTGATACCTTGGTCAAGGCCGGTTATCAGCCTGAGATTGCATATTTTGAGTGTTTGCATGAGCTCAAGCTGATTACCGATTTGATTTACGCGACCGGCGTACAAGGGATGAGAAAGCGTGTTTCAGACACCGCTGAGTATGGGGATCTGACACGGGGACCTCGCATTGTGAATCAAAAGACCCGTAAAGAAATGAAAAAAATCCTCAAAGAAATTCAGACGGGTAAGTTTGCCAAAGAATTTTTGACGGACTACAAAAAAGGAAAGAAAAATTTTGAAAAACTGCGTCACGCGCATGACAACCACCCGATCGAAAAGGTGGGGACGAAGTTGCGTGGCATGATGAAGTGGATGTAGACGTGTGATTTTATTGACGGGTCCTGTCGCTGCGGTTTCCCGTCGCATCCTCAGCGTCACTTCGTGACGCCTCCGGGTCGACGGGAGTCCCTCCTCCGCGCCACCCGTCAACAAAATCACAGCTCTAAGAGGAATGAGATGACTGATAAAAATAGAATTTTTATTTTTGATACCACATTGCGAGATGGGGAGCAGTCTCCGGGGGCTTCTTTGGATGAGAAGCGCAAGCTTGAGATTGCACGCCAGTTGGCGGAGCTTCGTGTGGATATCATCGAGGCGGGGTTTCCTGTCACGTCTCCGGGGGATGCGGCGGCGGTTAAAAAAATTGCGGCTCAGATCAAGGGGCCGACCATTTGCGCTTTGGCTCGTGCTATCGAAAAAGACATGGATGTAGCTTTGGATTCTCTTAAGCCCGCCAAGAATTCCCGTCTTCATGTATTTTTGGCCACTTCCGCGATTCATCGTCAGTTTAAGCTTAAAAAAGCCAAGTCCGAGATTGTTCATTTAGCGACTCAGGCGGTGAAGTATGCGCGTAACCGTATCGGTGAAGTTGAGTTTTCGCCGGAAGACGCCTCTCGAACAGAGCCTGATTTTCTCTATGAGGTCATTGAGGCGGTGATTAATGCTGGAGCCACCGTGGTCAACATTCCGGATACTGTGGGGTACACCACTCCTTTTGAATATGGAAATCTGATCAAGGGGATTTTTGATAAAGTGCCCAATATTCAAAAAGCCATCATCAGCGTTCATTGCCACAACGATTTAGGTTTGGCGGTGGCCAACTCTCTGGCGGCAGTTCGTTTTGGTGCGCGGCAGGTGGAGTGCACCGTCAACGGTATCGGGGAGCGAGCTGGCAATGCGGCGATGGAAGAAATCGTGATGGCGCTGGATACTCGACCGGATATTTACGGCAAGACAACCAATATTAAAAAAGATCAGATTTGCAAAGCCAGTCGCTTGGTGAGCTCGCTTACCGGAATGGTGGTACAACCCAATAAAGCGGTGGTGGGGCGCAATGCCTTCACGCATGAGTCTGGGATTCACCAGGATGGGCTTCTCAAGCATCGCAAAACCTACGAAATTATGCGTCCAGAGGATGTTGGTTTTGGGGAAACGCAGTTGGTTCTGGGGAAGCTTTCAGGTCGACATGCCTTGGAGACACGTCTTTCAAAATTGGGTTATAAGCTTAGTGCCAAGGAACTGGACAAAGCATTTCAAACATTTAAACAATTAGCGGACAAGAAAAAAGAAGTATTTGATGATGATTTGATTGCGCTTGTAGATACGGAAATTGTTTCTGCCCCTAAAACTTACGAGTTGGTTCATTTGAGCGTGTCAACTCACAGTGGTCAGGAGGCAAAGGTTCATTTGCGTGTTCGCTGTCATGGAAAAGTGCGTGAGGCGGAAGGCTCAGGCAACGGCCCTGTGGATGCGGCCTATAAAATCATTGATAAGATTGTCTCTCATAAGCCAAAGCTTTTGGATTATCAGATCCGTGCTGTGACTGTGGGCAAAGACGCCCAAGGAGAAGTGACGGTCAAAGTGCATGATCCCGGATCCACGCGGGCGATTATGGGGCAGGGCGTGAGCACAGACGTCATCGAGGCCAGTGTTCAAGCTTATCTGGATGCGATCAACAAAATTGCTTTTCGTGGCCAAGCCCAAAAAAAAGAGTCTAAGAAGACCAAGGCGTACGGGGTTTAGGCCTCATGACTCAGGGCCCCCTGATTCTACCCAACACTCAAACAAGTCTTTACGGTATTTTTGGAAACCCTGTCCATCATTCCATTTCCCCCTTACTTCACAATAGCGCTTTTTCCCAAGAGAAGATCAACGCGGTTTATCTAGCTTTCCCGGTAGAACCTGCTTATTTAGGCATTGCCTTTGAGGCGATGCGAGCGATGGGAATGCGCGGCGCCAACATCACAATTCCCTTTAAAGAGATAGCACTTGATTTTATCGATGAGGTTCCTGAAGACATTGATCGTTGTATTGGCGCCATCAACACGGTGCATGTTCAAGACGGAAAACTCTTAGGGTATAACACCGATGGAAAAGGGTTTCTCCAGTCTCTGCATGAAGATCTCTCTTTTAATCCGGAAGCGCGCTCTATTTTGGTGTTGGGGGCGGGTGGTGCGGCACGCGGAGTTGTTTTTTCTTTGGCACGTGCTCATGCAGATAAATTGTGGATTTACAATCGAAGCCCGGAGCGTGCTCAGGGGCTAGCGGAGCATGCGCGTACTTATTTTCCCGAGACAGAGTTTGAGGCAATCCAAGGGATTCCTGAGATTCAAGGAGAGCGCATTGATTTGGTGGTCAATGCGACGAGTTGCGGGATGGGCAATGGGGAGACCCCTTTTAATTTGCGTCTTTTGGAGCAAAAGACAGCTGTTTATGATTTGGTGTACTCTCCAGCGGAGACACCCCTGCTTAAAACAGCCAAAACTCTTGGATTTTCCTGTGCCAACGGGCTTGGGATGCTGGTAAATCAGGCGGCGCTGTCATTTGAAATTTGGACGGGGAAAAAAACGGGAGTTCGTGAAACGATGCTGAAAGCACTTCAAGGAAAGCTGGGTCACTGATGGAGCTCCTATTTTCGTTTGTATTTGGCACGATTGTCGGCAGTTTTTTAAACGTATGCATTTATCGTCTGCCCAAAGAAGAGTCCATCGTATTTCCGGCTTCTCACTGTGGCCTTTGCCAGAAACCCGTCCGCTGGTATGACAATATTCCCATTGTTAGTTACATTCTTCTTGGGGGAAAATGCCGGGACTGTAAGGGCCGGTTTTCAGTGCAGTACGCGCTCATCGAGGCAATGACAGGATGTATTTTTGTCCTTTTTTATCAATCGTTTGGTTTGACGGCACTTGGACTGATTTATCTTGTAGCAACGCTGGCAATTTTAGTCGAGAGCATGATTGATTTTGCGCACAAAATCATTCCGGATGTGATTACGCTTCCGGGGATAGTGCTGGGGGTTGCGGCATCTGTTTGGGTGCCTCAGCTGCATGGATCTGATTCTAGGGTTCATGCGCTGGTCGCATCGCTTCTAGGGGTTCTTGTGGGCGGTGGTTTTCTTTATTTGGTAGCCATGGCGGGGGAGTGGATTTTAAAAAAAGAAGCGATGGGCGGCGGAGATATTAAGCTTTTGGCCATGTTTGGAGCGCTGATCGGTGTTCGGGGGGTTCTCTGGACGGTGTTGGTTGGTTCTTTTTTTGGTTCTTTGGTGGGAATTTATTTTAAAATAAAGAAGCAGGGGGATGAGATCCCCTTCGGGCCTTATTTGGGACTGGCGGCTGTGCTCTATTTTTTCTTTGGGAAAGAAGTCATGGATTGGTATCTGGGTCTTAGTTATTAAAGGAGAATTTTTATGTTACGGTTTTTAACCAGTGGCGAGTCTCACGGCAAATGTTTGGTAGCAATTTTGGAAGGCATGGTTTCCGGTCTTTCCATTGATGAAAAAGAAATTAACTCAGAGCTTGCTCGCCGTCAAGAAGGGTATGGTCGCGGAGGTCGAATGACGATCGAAAAAGATCAAGCCGAGATTCTCTCAGGAGTGCGTTTTGGAAAATCTATCGGGGGCCCCATTGCTCTTCTTGTTCCCAACCGTGATTTTAAAATCAACGAGCTTCCCGTGGTGACGCGTCCTCGTCCGGGTCATGCCGATCTGGTGGGGGCGATGAAGTATGGTCGTGAGGATGTGCGCGATATTTTGGAGCGCGCCAGTGCTCGTGAAACAACAGCACGTGTCGCTGTGGGAGCTGTCTGCAAGCAGTTTTTGAAAGAATTTGGCGTGGATATTCTAAGTCATGTGGTTTCTATTGGCGGAGTCAATGCGCATACGGCGAGCCTTAGCTTTTCAGAACTTAAAAAAAATTCTTGGGGATCGCCGCTGCACTGCGCGGACAAAGCCGCTGAGAAGAAGATGATTGAGCGAATTGATGAGGCAAAGCTTTCCAAGGATACGATTGGCGGAATTTTTGAAGTGGTGGTCACCGGAGTTCCGGTGGGTTTGGGAAGTTTTGTCCACTACGATCGTCGTTTGACGGCGAAGCTGTGCGCGTCTTTAATGTCTATCCAGGCGATCAAGGGTGTTGAGATTGGGATGGGTTTTGAAGTCTCAAAAAACTTGGGCAAAGATGTGCACGATGAAATTTTTCATGATTCCAAAAAAGGTTTTTATCGCAAAACCAACAAGGCGGGTGGATTTGAGGGGGGCGTGACCAATGGCGAAAACTTGGTTTTACGCGCGGCGACTAAGCCTTACGCGACACTCATGAGTCCGATGCAGTCGGTGGACATCGCCACCAAGGAGAAACAAGTGGCTACCGTGGAACGATCCGATGTCACGGCAGTGCCGGCTTGTGGCGTGGTCGGCGAAGCGATGGTTGCTTTTGAGCTAGCCGCCGCTTTTTGCGAAAAATTTGGAGGCGATAGCCTTCTTGAGACGTATCGTAATTTTGAAGGGTATCAAAAACAAATCAAAAGTTTTTAATTCGAGGCTTACTGAGCTTTCACCAAATAATGGGTACAATGGCCGAGATGATTTTTGAACGAGACAAGAAGCAAGGAGGAGGCATAGTGATAACTATGTCGACGAGCGAGCGACGAAGTCGCAGCCCGAAATCGTCCGGCCCCGAAGGGGAAGCCCCTCTTTTGGCCAACTCCGGCGTTGTTCCTCCTTGGCATAGTTACGACTATGCCGCGTCGTCACGCCTTGGATTTGGCCAAAATAGGGGGTTCCATTGCACCCATTATTTGGTGAAAGCTCAGTAGTTTTGGCCCAGAAAAATATTGTACTCATTGGTTTCATGGGGACAGGAAAATCAAGCGTAGGCCGACTTCTGGCTCGCCGAACTCGCCGTGAATTTGTGGATCTGGATCGATACCTCGAGACTCAGCAAAAAAGAAAGATTCGGGATATTTTTGAAACGGACGGCGAGGCTTATTTTCGTTCCCTTGAAAAAGAAGCGGTGCGGCACTGGGCTTCCTGCGAAGACAAGGTGATCACCACGGGTGGAGGGACGGTGGTCGATCCCGAAAACCTCGCCGCTCTTAAAAAAAATGGAATCCTGATCACGCTTCTGGCTCGTCCCGAAACAGTTTTTCATCGGGTCAAAAATTCTAAGACCCGTCCTCTGCTAAAAAATGCGCCAGATCTTTTGGGAGAGATCCAAAAACTTCTTCAGGAACGCAAACCTTTCTATGAGCAGTCAGATTACTATTTTGAAACAGATGGTAAGAGTGCCTCTGGGGTGGCACGCCTGATCCAAAACGCACTCATTCAGAACGGAGTGCTGCGGTGACAACCCCGTCTAAAAAATCTACCTTGAGAGATCTCGTCGCCTTAAGCCTGGTTCCGGGGATGGGGCCGGTGAGCTTCAAGAAGCTTTCTGAGCGCTTTGGGGATGCCCGCACCATTCTTAGTTGCGCCGCAGGTGATTTTGCTCTAATAAAAAAGGGTTTTCGTTTTTCTTGGGAGGCTTTGAGGGCGCCCGATTTATTGTCCCGAGCGGACGATGAGATTCAAAAGGCAGCGAAGCAGAAAATTACCATCATTACCCTGGAGGATGAGCGTTATCCTCTGGCTCTGCGTGAGATTCACGACCCACCCATACTTCTGTACGTAAAGGGAAAGCTTCCTTCAAAAGACAGGATTCATATTGGGGTTGTGGGCTCCCGAGGCTGTTCTCTCTATGGTCGGAAAATGGCCACCGAAATCGCTTGTGATTTGGCGTCCGCAGGACTGGTGGTTACCAGTGGTTTGGCGCTAGGGATTGATACGGCGGCTCACCAGGGCGCTTTGCAGGGAAAAGGAATTACTTGTGCGGTCTTGGGGGGTGGGATTGGGAAACTCTATCCAAAGGAAAACAAAAAACTGGCGGATCAGATTGTAGAAAGAGGGGCCCTTATTTCAGAATACCCAATTGATATGGAGCCTGAGGCGGGATTTTTTCCGATTCGAAATCGAATCATCAGCGGGCTTTCGCGTGGGGTGTTGGTGGTCGAGGCTAAAGAAAAAAGTGGTGCTTTGATTACCGCGGACTCGGCTCTCGAGCAGGGGCGTGAAGTATTTGCGGTACCGGGAAATGCGGATTCTTCCAAGTCGCTTGGGACCAACGGGCTTTTGCGTCAGGGAGCTCGACTGACTTTGTCGGCGGAGGACATTTTGACGGAGCTAGGGCTCACCTTTTCAGGGAGTTCCAAGCATTCTTTGAAATTGAAGTTAACGCCTGAAGAAGAAAAAATGTTTTTGCTCTTGGAGGCAGGGGCTGTCCAGCTGGAAGAGTTAGTAGAGGCATCGGGATTCTCTTTGCAGAAAGCAGCAAGCGTATTATCCTATCTAGAAATGAAGGGGGCGGTTCAACAAACCCCCGGAAAATATTTCCAGAAAAAATAACGCCTTGCATCTGGGGCTTTTTGAGCAGACTAAGATAGAATAGTGTAAGGAATATATGAAGATCAAGCTGAATGGCCAAACGAAGGACTTAAGCGGGGTAAAATCTCTTGCCGAGCTTTTGGCGCAGCTTTCTCTTCTTCCGGAGAAGGTGGTGGTGGAGCATAATTTTGAAATCATCCCTAAGGAAAAATTGGCCCAGTCGATGATTGCTGAAGGCGATGAGATTGAAATTGTTCACTTTGTAGGAGGCGGCGCTGCCAAGAAAGGCAGTGGGGCTCTGGTTATTGTCGAATCACCCGCTAAGTGCAAGACAATCCAGAAATATTTAGGTGCTGGTTATGAAGTGGCTGCCTCGATGGGGCATGTGATTGATCTTCCCAAGAGCAAGATGGGCATCGACATCGAAAATAATTTTGAACCTCGCTACATTGTCACCAAAGATCGCAAAAAAACCCTCTCTGATCTAAAAAAGAAAATGAAGGGTAAGAAAACGCTTTATTTGGCTTGCGATCCGGACCGGGAGGGAGAAGCGATTAGTTGGCATCTTAAAAACCATCTGGGCGCTGGGCATGAGGTGCTTCGCGTAGTCTTTAATGAAATCACCAAGACCGCTATTCTAGAAGCGTTTAAACACCCCTCCGAAATCAATCAGAGTCTGGTGGATGCCCAGCAGGCTCGTCGGGTGTTGGATCGTCTGGTGGGGTATAACTTAAGTCCTCTTCTTTGGCAAAAAGTAAGCCGTGGTTTGTCGGCGGGCCGTGTGCAGTCGGTGGCGCTTCGCTTGATTGTGGATCGTGAGCGGGAGATTTTGGCATTTAAGCCTGAAGAATATTGGACCATTGAAGCCCAGCTTAAAAAAAGGCAAGGGGACCCAAGAGAATTTACGGCCAAGCTCGATAAAATCGGAACCGCCAAGGCAGAGCTTAAAAATCAGCAATCTTCCGAAACTGCTCTAAACAAAATGAAGGGTGAGTCTTTCGTCGTCGAAGAAATAAAACGGCAGAAGAAAAAAAGAAACCCCCAAGCGCCTTTTACCACCAGCAAGCTTCAGCAAGCCGCCTACAATCAGTTTCGTTTTCCGGCAACCAAAACGATGAAGGTGGCCCAAACGCTTTACGAAGGGGTGGAAATGGGGGGCGAGGAGGGAAGTGTGGGGTTGATTACGTACATGCGTACGGATTCTGTGCGGATGTCCGATCAAGCCATCGCGGAAGCGCGGGAGTATATCGGTAAAAATTATGGGAAGGATTATCTGCCACCAACCCCCAATATTTATAAAGCCAAAAAACAGGCTCAAGAAGCACATGAAGCGATACGACCGAGCTCCTTTTTTCGGCGCCCTGAAGAAATAGAAAAATATCTGACACCGGACCAGATTAAGCTTTACACCTTGATCTGGCAGCAGGCCGTGGCCAGTCAGATGACGTCGGCTTCTGTGGCTCAAGAATCTGCGGCAATCAAGGCGGGAGATTATTGGTTTCATGCGACGGGGAGCCGAGTGGAGTTTGCCGGATATTTGGCGGTATTGGGTCGCACCGAGGAGGATGATAAGCCTCTGCCTGAGCTGGTGGAAAAGGAAGTTTTAAACCTTGTGCACATCGAGCCTTTGCAACATTTCACAAAACCCCCACCAAGATTTACGGATGCTTCTTTGGTCAAGGCCTTGGAAGAGCGGGGTATTGGGCGCCCTTCGACGTATGCACCGATCATCATGACGCTGACAAGCCGTGATTATATCCGGCGGGAAGGCGGGAGTCTTTTGCCGACGGATTTGGGGATGCTAGTGACGGACCTTTTGGTAAAACACTTTGCTAAGGTTTTGGATTTTGAATTTACGGCCAATTTGGAAGAAGGTTTGGACCGCGTTGAAGAAGGGGAAGTTCAGTGGAAGAAACTGGTAAAAGATTTTTATGGAGTTTTTAGCGGGCAGATTGAGGCGGCTAAAGACCAGATGCAAACGGTGCGCCGCGAAGCGGAAGCCACCGAAGAGATCTGCGAGAAATGCAGCAAGCCCATGGTGATCAAATGGGGCCGACGTGGTCGCTTCATGAGCTGTTCCGGTTGGCCTGAATGCAAAAACGCCAAGTCCATTTCAACGGATGTGGATTGTCCCCAGTGCCAAAAAGGAAAATTGGTGGCCCGACGAGCTAAGTCTGGGCGCGGCCGCTCGTTTTACGGCTGTTCTTCCTACCCTCAATGCAACTTTATCACCAACAAATTGCCATCGGTCAAAGCTTCCGGCGAAGCCGGGCAAGCGCAAGAGCCCGGCGATGTCTCTGAATAGGCATCAAGCGACAGAAAAATTTTTGACCTATCTGAAGGTTGAAAAAAATTATTCCCCTCACACCCTTTTAAGCTATTCCCATGATTTGGAAACTTTTTACAATTTTTTAAAGGAAAAATCGATTGGGGAGGTAGAAAAAGATTTCTTGCGGCGGTATTTAGCTTCCATGTCCGTCGAACAACTCTCCAAAAGAACGGTGGCACGAAGAATGGCCAGCCTTCGGACTTTTTTTCGTTTTTTGACGCGGGAGGGGTATCTTGAAAAAAACCCCATGGGGGCGGTCCGCAATCCCAAGCAGGACAAAATGCTTCCCATGGTGTTGGATGAGAAGGAAATCTCAAGTCTCCTGGAGTCCCCCTCAAGTGATCTTTTTGGGAGGCGTGACCGTGCAATCCTAGAGACGCTTTATTCGACGGGGATGCGTGTGTCGGAGATTGTACGGCTGGATCTTGAAAAAGTGGATTTTATTGGAGGGGTTTGTCGTGTGCTTGGAAAAGGGAACAAAGAAAGGCTTTGCCCCATCGGAAGCCGCGCTCTCAAATGTATTCGGGAATATTTGGAGATCCGCGACAAAGACAAAAAAAGAAATTCTCGCGCCTTGTTTTTAAACCACTCCCCCAATCAAGAGGGATCCCGGATCACGGCTCGCAGCATCTGCCGTATCTTGGATAAGTACATCGAGCGCACTTGCCGCCGAGACAATATTTCACCCCACACCCTCCGACATTCTTTTGCGACACATCTTCTGGACCGGGGAGCCGATTTGCGATCCGTCCAAGAGCTTTTAGGCCATGAAAACTTATCCACCACACAAATTTACACCCACGTCTCCACCCAAAGACTAAAAGAAGCCTATGACAAAGCACATCCAAGAGCTTAAGTGCAGGCGGGTCCTGTCGCTGCGGTTTCCCGTCGCATCCTCAGCCCGTCCTTCGGCGGGCCTCCGGGTCGACGGGATCCCCTCCTCCGCGCCACCCGCCATGTACCAATTTTCCCCGACCATTCAGCGACTCCGTATCATGATGGGAGTTTGCAATCATCGCCTAAGTGATTGGGATATGTCTGGGTTAAAAAATATTGCGGTGAGGTTCTTTTTTCTTTTATTTTCTCTTTTGCCTGCTTGTGACTTCACTCATAAGTTGGAGAGAGACGGCCGGTTGACCAAGAACACTATCATTTTGGGTCGCGTTTCATTGGTCAATAGGCCGAGAGTTCTCCCAACTTATGAGTGGAGTCAC
>CAZCDB010000028.1:0-19636 GCA_964497635.1 uncultured Planctomycetia bacterium
GACCCCAACGGGATTCGAACCCGTGTTACTACCGTGAAAGGGTAATGTCCTAAGCCAGGCTAGACGATGGGGTCTAAAATTTTAAGCAGTTTCTTTCCTGCCAAGGCGGCCTGCTTCCATGATCGGAATATTGCTTTCCGTGGGAACATAGACGACTTGCTTATCATTGGATTGTAGTCCTTGAATCCAAAGGTAATTGAGAAATTTGCTATCGATGGAGGCAGTGATAATCTTATTGGACTGGGCCACGCCTTCGGCTCGTGCGACTTCAATCTCGGCATCTTTTTTAGCTTTGATGAGCTCAAACTCTTTCTGAAGCGACTGCTGCTCGGCCTTCAGCTTGGTCTCAATACTCTCGGAAAAAGAAGCCGGCAGGCGGACATCTCTTAATAAAACGTCTTGGATCAAAACCCCGCGAGACTGAAGCTTGCCAATCAGAAAATCATGGATCTTAACACCAATCACCTTGCGGCCCTCTTCACTATAAAGCGCTTTCACAGGATATCCGCTGACCACGCTACGGATGGCTTCGCGTACATAAGGCTCAATCACGGTCTGAACCACTTTGCTGCCGATCGTCTCTCGCACCAGAACCACACGATCCTTGGGAATATTAAAAATGATGGATACATCCAATGTCGAGATCAAACCCTCGGAAGAAGGAACGCTTGCTGTTTCCTTGATCTCCGAAGTTTTGACGTTCCAGACCTCGATCGTAGTAAAGGGTTTTAAGTACCAATGCCAACCCGTATTGACCGGCTCTTTTTGAATTTTACCAAAATCAATCTTCACCCCGGCCTGGCCATCCTCTACCTGAGTCAAGCCCACGATGGCACTGGCAACCACCAAAGCAAAAAAGAAAATAATCATTAAAGGTAAATATTTTCTAGGATCCACTGCTTAGCTCCTTTTCATCGGCTTCCGTCTCAGGCTCCACAGAAGTAATGCTGACGACTTTGTCGTTGTCCTTCTTAAGATTGATCAAGCGCACGCCCTGCGCCACACGGCCTGTCTCACGCACATCTTTCACGGAGCATCTTACCACCATGCCGGTTTGCGTCATAATCATTAAGTCGTACTTCTCCGTGACAAGCTTCATCCCAACAACTTCCCCATTTTTGTCCGTCACCTTGACATTGGTGACGCCTTTGCCACCACGGCCGGTGATCCGATACTCATCGACTTCGGAACGTTTGCCAAAACCTTTTTCGGTCACGGTCAAAAGGGTCGCTTTTTTGTCGACGATTTCCATCCCCACCACATAATCCTTCTCTTCAAGGGTCACACCACGCACTCCGCCAGCATTGCGTCCCATACTCCGGACTTCATCCTCGGGAAAACGGATCGCTTTGCCTTTGCGGGTCGCGATCACAATCTGCTGTTTCCCATCCGTCAGATCCGCGACAATGAGCTCATCCTTCGGGTCTAACCCAATCGCGATGATGCCATTGCGACGGGTATTTTCAAAATCCGTCAAATCACACTTCTTGATTTGGCCCAATTTTGTACACATCACCAGATACTTGCCCTCTTCAAATTTCCGGACAGGAATGTAGGAGGTGATTTTTTCCCCTTGAGAAAGAGAAACAAAGTTGGCGATAAACTTGCCCTTGGAAATACGACTGGCCTGAGGCAGTTCATGAACTTTGATTGTAAAGGCTTTGCCCTTGGAGGTAAAAAGTAGAAGTGTATCGTGTGTGGACGCCACAAACAAATGCTCCACAAAATCTTCTTCGACTCCGCCTGAACCTACTCCAACTCCCCCACGCTTTTGCTTGCGGTAAGTGGTGACGGGAAGACGCTTCACATAGTTTTGGTGACTGATGGTCACAACGACATCTTCATCCGCAATCAAATCTTCCATGTCCATGTCGGTGTCAATGCTACGGGAGATCGCAGTCCGACGCTCATCGCCGTATTTTTTCTTAAGCTCCGCCAGCTCTTCTTTGACAATCTCAAGAACTTTTTTCTCAGATTTTAAAATCGATTCCAAATACTCAATTTTCTTGAGAAGCTCTTTAAACTCTTCTTGAAGCTTGTGCATTTCAAGGCCGGTGAGTTTCTGAAGCTGCATTTCCAAGATCGCTTGAGCCTGGCGATCGGAGAACTCAAACTTTTCAATCAAAGCCACTTTGGCTTCGGGTGGATTTTTGGACCCGCGAATCGTCTTAATCACTTTATCCAAAATATCAACCGCTTTGATGAGACCCTCAACGATATGCGCGCGGTCTTTGGCCTTGGCTAAGTCAAAAATCGTGCGGCGAGTGATGATCTCTTTGCGGTGCTTGATGTACTCAACCAGAATTTCTTTAAGTTTTAGAACGCGGGGGCTTCCATCCACTAGCGCCAGAAGAATAATGCCAAACGTATTCTGCATCTGGGTGTGCTTATAAAGCTGGTTTAAAATCACCTGCGCATTGGCATCACGCTTGAGATCAATCACCAGACGCATCCCGTCCTTATCCGACTCATCGCGCACGTCGGAGATACCTTCAATTTTTTTGCTATTCACAAGATCCGCGATATTTTCAATCAAATTGGATTTGTTGACCTGATAAGGAATCTCGGTGATGACAATCGCCTCTTTCCCACCGCGGATTTCTTCAATCGAGGCTTTGGCGCGGATCTTGATAATGCCACGACCCGTCTCATACGCCGATTTAATGCCTTCGGTCCCACAAATCGTAGCGCCTGTCGGAAAATCAGGGCCCTTGATTAGCTTCATGAGGTCCTTGGTAGCAATCTCCGGATCTTCAATGGTCGCTGAAATCGCATCACAAACTTCCGTCAGATTGTGGGGCGGAATATTGGTCGCCATACCCACGGCGATACCGCTAGAACCGTTGCACAAAAGATTGGGGAGTGTCGCCGGAAGAAGGGTGGGCTCTTCCAAGCTTTCATCAAAATTGGGGGCAAAGTTAACTGTATTTTTATCGATATCCGAGAGCATCGCATCCGTGATGCCCGCCAAACGCGCCTCGGTGTAACGCATCGCAGCCGCGCTGTCACCATCCACCGAGCCAAAATTTCCCTGGCCATCGACTAAGGGATAGCGCAAAGAAAAATACTGCACCATGCGCACCATCGTGTCATAAACCGCAGTATCCCCATGCGGGTGATATTTTCCTAAAACTTCTCCGACGATACGCGCCGACTTCTTGTAGGAGCGGCTATGATCCAGACCCAATTCTTTCATGGCGTAGAGAATGCGCCGATGCACTGGCTTCAACCCATCACGCACATCCGGCAATGCACGACCCACGATGACGCTCATCGAGTAGTTGAGGTAAGAGGTCTTCATTTCCTGCTCAATGAAAACGGATTTTACTTTTTCATTGGCGGTGTACATGTTTTTTTGTTGTTCGGCCATGGCGCTTTCCTTAGACGTCCAAATTCTTTACTTCACGAGCATACTTGTGAATAAAATCCCGACGAGGCTCGACCTCATCACCCATCAAAGTCGTAAAAGTTTTGTCGGCTTCCACCGCATCTTCCAAAGTGACCTTTAACACCGTTCTTTTTTCAGGGTCCATGGTCGTTTCCCAAAGCTGTTCAGGGTTCATTTCTCCCAAACCTTTGTAACGCTGGATAGTCAGACCTTTTTTACCTTCGGCCTGCACAAATTTCAGCACCCCACGCAGACTCTCCAAGAAAACATCTTCCTCATCCTTGCGGACAGCCCGATAAAGCATTTTTTTCTGAAAAAGTTCTTTCTTCCCCGCCTTCTCAGCCGCCTTGGCTTTTTTATTATCTTCAGCCTCTGGCTCAAAATCTTCGATATCTAAGCCCAACTTCTCAATTTTTAAAATGGTTTCGGCAATCTCATCCGCCTCAAAGAACTCCACTAGATCCATCTCTTTGACGAGTTTCGAGCGAGAGTCCCCTTCTTTACCCGCTTCAGCAAGGTCTACGTCTTTGCCACGCTTCTTTTCATATCGCTTAACAGCTTCGGCCAACTCCTCGTCATCGTACAAAAACTGGTCTTCTCCCTCCATTTTTATACGATAATAGGGTAGTTTTTTGGTTTTCTTGTTCAATAAAGCCACATAATGTGCCAATTCTATCCCACGTCGTGTAATCCCCATGGTCATGGATTCTAGAAAATCTAGCAAGGATAGAAGCTCGGACAACTTCTTGCCTTCAATTTTTTCTTTATCCTTCACTCGGACCAAGGAGACACCTTCACTGCCTAAGTCCAAGAGTAAATTGCTCATATCCGCTTCTGTCTCGATATACTGCTCTCGCTTGCCACGCTTAATCTTGTAAAGAGGGGGTTGGGCAATGTAAATATGGCCCCGCTCAATCAGCTGATGCATCTGTCGGAAAAAGAAAGTCAAAAGCAAGGTCCGGATATGGCTTCCATCGACGTCCGCATCGCACATGATCAAAATTTTGTGATAACGCAACTTCTCAAGATTAAATTCTTCCCCGATGCCGGTACCCAACGCATTAATAATGGTGCAAATTTCCTCGTTGGACAAAACCTTATGAAGACGGGCTTTTTCCACATTTAAAATTTTACCCTTAAGCGGCAAAATCGCCTGAAACCGACGGTCTCTTCCCTGCTTGGCAGAACCACCGGCCGAGTCTCCCTCAACCAAATAGACTTCACAAAGCTCCGCATCCCGCTCTTGGCAATCCGCTAATTTTCCGGGGAGAGAACCGCTCTCAAGAGCACCTTTGCGGCGGGTAAGCTCACGCGCTTTGCGTGCCGCTTCGCGAGCTTTGGCGGCAAGCACCGCTTTCTCAATAATTTTGTTAGCAACACTGGGATTTTCTTCAAAAAATCTTCCCAAACCCTCATTGACAATCGCCTCCACCAAGCCTTCTACTTCGCTGTTTCCCAGCTTGGTTTTGGTCTGCCCCTCAAACTGCGGATTGGGGACTTTACAGCTGATGACGGTGACCAATCCTTCGCGGATGTCATCGCCCGAGACACTCACATCATCTTTTAGGATATTCTTTCCCTTGCAATATTGATTTACACAGCGCGTCAGGGACGCTTTAAACCCTGAGACGTGAGTTCCACCTTCGGTCGTGTTGATATTGTTGACGAAGCTATAAATATTTTCCGCGTAACCGTCGTTGTACTGCATGGCGATCTCAACATACGTGTTGTCTTTCTCACCGAAGAAATAAATGACCTTGGGGTGCAGTGCCACTTTGGATTTTGAGATTTCCTGCACAAAAGAGATAATGCCGCCCGAAAAGCTATACTCGTTTTCTTTTTCTTTGCCGGCACGCTCGTCTTTCAGGGTGATCGTCAGGCCCTTATTTAAAAAGGCCAGCTCACGCAAACGATTGGCCAAAATATCGTAGGTGTATTCGATGGGGACGTTAAAGATTTCCTTGTCAGCTTTAAATGAAACTTTGGTCCCGGTGGATTTGGATTTTCCGATGACCGTCAGCTTGGAAGAGGTTTTTCCCCTCTGAAAACGCATATGGTAGAGCTTGCCATCGCGTTTGACTTCGACTTCTAACCACTCCGAAAGGGCGTTGACGCAGCTAACACCCACGCCATGCAAACCCCCAGAAACTTTATAAGAATCTTTATCAAATTTTCCACCGGCGTGCAGGACGGTGAGCACCACCTCCACCGCGGGCTTTTTCTCGGTCTTGTGCATGTCGACAGGAATCCCGCGACCATCATCCGTGACCGAAATACTGTTGTTATTGTGGATGACCACATCAATCCGCTTGGCGTGTCCGGCGAGGGCCTCGTCCACCGAGTTATCCACCACCTCATAAACCAAGTGATGAAGACCGCGCACACCCACATCCCCAATATACATGGCAGGACGCTTACGGACGGCTTCCATCCCCTCAAGGACTTGGATGCTTTTAGCGCCGTAGTCTTTATTGTCTTGCGCGGGCTTTTCTATTTTTGCTTCTTTTTTAGTCGCGGCCATTTTAGCCATTAAAACTCTCCAATTTTAAATACAATGTCCGAAATTCTATCTTTTCCCAGCTCTCTTTGCAATGCTTTTAAGATTTTGCGTTTTCCCATGACCAGCTCATGCATCCAAACCGAGTTGTCGACATGCACCGTCAAAATATTTTTTTTATACACCACCGGGCGCGAGTGTTTGAAGGCGGCTTCGCCCACCACTTGAACCCATCGCTGTTCTACATCTTCCCGGGTGTAAGTCTTCCCGGCCTCTATTTTTTCAAAAACCGCTTTTAAGACATCGCGGATGGGCGCGGGTTGGCTTTTCAATTCACTTGCATAGGAAGAACAATGTAGGTGTAATTTTCCCCACTTTTAATCACCGCCGGTTTTTCAGGATCCGTAAATCCAAAATGGATATTCTCATCCCCAATATTTTTAAGTACATCAATTAAAAATACAGGATTAAAACCGATGGTTAAATCTCCCCCTTTATAATTTACTTCGATCTCTTCGCGCACCTCTCCTAAATCCGGAGTATTTTTGGTGATAATCATCCGGTCTTTAATCAGATTAATTTTAATCGACTGAGAATCTTGGTTGGTTAAAATACTCGCACGACGAGTGGCTTGAAGAAAATCTTGCGTGCCTAATTTTAATTCTTCTTTTACTTTTTTAGGAATGACTTGGTCGTAATTAGGATATTCTCCCTCAATAAGACGGGAAGTAATATTCACTTGATTGATATTAATTTGAAGTTGGTTTTGTTTAAAATAAAAAATTACTTCTCCTTCTTCAGTTAAGTTTCGATTTAATTCTTGAATGGTTTTCATTGGTAAAATCACATCTTTTTTAAAATTACCACTCACTAAAATATTATTTTCAATCACCGCCAGTCGTCGTCCATCAGTCGCCACAAGTTTCAATAATTTATCTTTAAAACTAAATAAAATTCCATTTAACACATACCGCGCTTCATCATGGCTCATCGCAAAAGAAGTGAGTTGAATCATATTTTTTAAATCTTTTTGAGGAATTTTAATCGTATCCACTTCCTTAGGATTAAGTGCTTGTAAGTCAGGAAGCTGAGGAAAATCTTCTTTAATTAACCCCATTATTTTAAAGAAGCTTTTTCCGGATTCAATTTGAATTGCTTGTCCTTTTTTAACCGCGATATAAATAGGTTGTTGAGAAGGAAATTCTTTAATAATCTCACTAAATTTTCTCGCAGGAATTGTAATCGCTCCTTCTTCAATAATCTCTCCAGGAACTTTCATTGAAATACCAATTTCAAGATCTGTTCCTGTAAGAAAAATTCCTGTTTTTTTAGCTTCTAATAAAATATGGGAAAGAATAGGTAGGGTATTTTTAGTACTCACCGCATTTTGAACAACTTGAATTCCCTTTAACAACTCTTCTTTTGTGGTATTAATTTTCATTTTATTGTTTCCCTATTATGATTTTATTAAATCTCTTAAAACAGTATCAGTAGTATAGGTTGTGGATAAGACAAAAACAATAGAACTGTAATCTTTAAAACAACTTACAAAAACAACAACTTGTGGATAACTCCCAACTTACCCACAACCCAAACACAAAAAATTATTTTTTAATTTCAAATCCCAGCTTTTCAACAAGCATTTTTGTCTTCTGATCCTTCTTAATATCTTTTTTTACTTTCTCACAAGCATGTAAAACGGTGGTGTGGTCACGTCCACCAAAATGTTCTCCAAGCTCCGGAAAAGAGAGAGAAGTTAATTCTCGAGACAAATACATCGCGATATGACGTGGATAAGCCACGTTTTTAGAACGACGCTTAGCGCTCATATCGGACGGGCGAATTTCAAAATATTCTGCCACTTTCCTTTGAATGAGGTCAACGGTGATCTTTTTCTGATTTTCTACAATCAGATCTTTTAAAACGTCTTGGGCAACCGTCTCATCTACTTCTTTTCCCACAAGCTTTGAATAAGCCACGACCCGGATGAGAGCGCCTTCTAGTTCACGAATGTTGGACTTAATCTTATCCGCAATAAAAAAAGTGACAGAATCGGGAATGTAAAGCCCTTCTCTCTCAGCTTTTTTTCTTAAGATGGCCGTGCGAGTTTCAAAATCAGGGGCCTGAATGTCCGTCACAAGACCCCACTCAAAACGGGAAACAAGACGCTCTTCTAGATTGTTGATATCTTTAGGCGGTTTATCACTGGAGACAACAATTTGTTTATGAGAATCGTAAAGTGTGTTAAAGGTATGAAAAAACTCTTCCATCGTCGCCTCTTTTCCGGCGATAAAATGAATATCGTCGATAAGCAGGCAGTCCACGGATCGATACTTTTCCCTAAACTTCATGGTGGTGCCGGTTTTAATGGCGTTGATGAGTTGGTTGGTGAAGCGCTCGCTGGTGATGTAAAGCACCCGGCTTCCTGGATTTCTTCTAAGTATTTCTTGCCCAATAGCTTGCATCAAGTGAGTCTTCCCTAAACCCACCGGCCCATAAATAAAAAGTGGGTTGTAGGACTTGGCTGGCGACTCAGCCACTGCCATTGAAGCGGCGTGAGCAAAACGATTGGAAGGACCCACGACAAAACTATCAAAAGTATATTTGCTGTTGAAAGAGATTGTTTCGCCGGATGGGAGAGCTTGGTTGCTTGGAAGCGGGGTTGCCACTCTCATGGGGGCTGTTTCAACTCGGAGTGGTATTGGAATTGCCACCCCCTCTTCTATTTCGAGCACGATCGTGATGTCGGGATTCTGAAGTAAATTTTTCACCGCTGAGTAAATTTTGTCTTGGTAGTGATCCAGGACCCAGCTTTTACAAAATTCATCACGAACAGTCAATGTGATCTGAGAATCGACAATGCTTTTAATCTGAATCGGACGAAGCCAGCGGTCAAAAAGCTGAGGATCGAACTCTTTTTCTAGTAGGGCTAAAGCTTTGGACCACAATTCAATGGGGTCTATCATAGTTCATTTATCCACAGGTTGTTTTAATAATATAGGCTTTATATCTATTAACAAAGATATAAGTAACTTAAATTAAATAACTTATAAAATTTAAAAATTTGATTTATAAAAAACAAAAATTTAGATAAATATCAACAAGTTATCCACAGACTCATTTTATCGCGTCTTGAAGAATATCGGGGGCATTGTAACAGATCGTTTCCAAGCTTTGCAAGAGAATCATTGACTTGACTCTTTTGACTTCAATTGTGCTATAATCTCGATCTTATTTTGACATAGACCCTAACGCAAATCAGGAAAAAGAAAAATGAAAAAAACACTGACCAACAAGAGCAATAGGAAACGCGTTACGACACACGGTTTCCGCAAAAAAATGCAATCTGCCGATGGCCGTAAGGTTATCAAACGCCGCCGCCAAAAAGGAAGAAAACGGCTGACGGTCTGATCGACCCATTTTCGCTTGAGCTGGCTAAAGCTTGAGGTTCAAAGGTTCTCAGATGGGCCGGATTTACCGCGGCCTAAAAGAAACCTTAAAGTGATTGTACCTAAGCGGATTCTAAAGCTTGCCACTGCCCGTAATCGTCTGCGGCGGTTGATCAAAGAAGCGATACGACTTGGATGTGGGATGGAAAAAGATAGTTTTTATACACTTCGTGTTTTGAAAAATCCCGGAGATATCGGACTCAGCCAGGTTCAAGAGGTGCTTTATGCTCAGTGGCCTAAGTAAGCTTGTCGCGGGTTTGATCGGTTGGGTTTCTTTATTTTTTCGGGCGCTGGGGATACGAGCTTGTCGTTTCCATCCGACCTGCTCCGAATACGCGAAAGAAGCGTTGAAGGAAAAGTTTTTGTTTCGAGCTTTGGGACTGGTTGTTTGGAGAATTCTCAGGTGTCACCCGTTTTCCAAGGGTGGTTATGATCCGGTAAAAAATTAAAGGAAAATATTTTTTATGGAAAAAAGAGTATTACTGGCGCTATCGCTGTCTTTTCTTATTTTAGGTTTTTACCCGGTTCTGCTGCAAAAACTTTATCCGGAATACGGAAAAACCAAGTCCCAAGCGATCAACCAAAAAACCTCTTCAGGCACAGCTTCCCCTGCGGCCTCATCAGTTCCCCTGGTTACTCGTCTTCGTGAGTACAGCGAAAAAGACAATGTAGTTTATTCCAATAAGAAACTTCGCCTTGTTTACAACCAACAAGGCGGTGGTGTTCGAGAGCTAGCCTTCCATGATTTTATCGATTCTGAGACTCGTGCCCCTTTAAAGCTTATTTCAAACAAGACTACCCAAGGAGCTACATTTTCGATTGCCACTTTATCCCCTGTAGCTGAAGCAGACGCAAGCCGCAGTGTTTTATCGGTTGAGCCAGCGGCTGTACGGTCAACATCCACGCTTGCGGATGGTAATATTTCCGTGGAGAAAAACTACCGGTTCCGTGATTCAGGATACGCCGCGGATCTTTCGGTTACTTTTACCAACACCTCTTCCAAGCCAACCAATTTGCAGTATCAACTCTTTGCCGGACCTAGCGTCCAGCCTCGACACTCGATCGACAGTCAATATGTCGAAGCCAATTTTTTTACTTCCAATGAAAATAAAAATAAGCTCCAGCACATCAAAGAATCCAAGGCCGGCAAGAAAGTGGATAGCGCAGCCGCAATTGATTGGGTCGCCACCAAAGACCGTCACTTTTCTATCATTGTAAAACCAAAACAAGCCAAGGAATTTGGCGGACGTGTGGAGGGTCTTGGCGACAACCGTTTTATGGCCTCTGTTGTCTCCCCCACCTCAGTTCTTTCACCCGGGGCGTCGGTGACCCATGAATTTCTTGTGTATATGGGGCCCAATGACATGGATGAGCTAGTTCCTCTAGGCTTGAGCGAGATTGTCAACTTTGGGAAACTTGATTTTTTTGGAAAGGTTTGCATCGGGGGCCTTGAGCTCTTGCAGAAGATTTTCAAAAATTATGGTCTGGCGATTATTGCCCTGACTCTGATCATCAACGGGTTTTTATTTCCTTTTACAAGACACAGCTTTCTTTCCATGCGTCGCATGCAAGAACTTCAACCTCAGGTCAATCAACTGCGTGAGAAATACAAAGATAATTCCCAACGCATGAACAAAGAGATGATGGAGCTTTATCAAAAAAATAAAGTCAATCCTCTGGGCGGCTGTCTTCCACTGCTTTTGCAAATGCCCGTGTTTATCGCGCTTTATGTGGCAATTTCTAAGTCCGCCAAGCTCATCAATGCGGAATTTTTATGGATCCATGATCTTTCTTCTCCAGATAAAGTCGGATTACCGATAACACTTCCCTTTCTCGGTGACCAGATCCATTTGCTTCCCATCATCATGATTGCGGGAATGGTAATTCAGCAGAATTTAACCAGTCTTAGCATGGAAGGCCAAAGTCCTGAGATGATTCAACAGCAGAAAATGATGAAAATCATGATGCCCATCATTTTTGGATTTTTATTCTACACCATGCCCGCCGCTCTTGTGCTCTACTGGCTCACCAACACAGTTTTTATGACCACATACCAACTTTATCTAAAAAAATCGACCATTAACTAAAATTTTGTAGCCCCTAAATGTTGGAGCCTATTCTTATTTTATTTCCCTCTGTTGCCGTGACTTAAGCTGTAAGTCGGGAGAACTCTCGGCCTATTGACCAATGAAACGCTACCCAAAAAGAAGGTGTTCTTGGTCAACCGGCCGTCTCTCTCCAACTTACAACTCAAGCCACAAGCAGGCAAAAGAGAGAAATAAAATAAGAATAGGCTCCACAGTGCCACCACATTTATGTGGTGAGACGAGCGCGTCTTCTCCACCGAGTCCAATTTTAATCGGCGGTGAAAATTGGACGTCAGGCAAAAAAGAGAGTTTCTAGCGGGATGACGAATACCAGTTTTAGTTGTATAAGCTCGTAGGCCAGAACCACCCTTTTATTTTTCGGAGTGAAGGTATGCGAGGCTTAAGCCGCCCATTCAAATCGATAATAGAAGTTCAGTCAGCAAAGCCTGGAGGGTTTAGGTAAGTCCAAAGCCCAGTAGAAGCCGAGCGAAGGTCTTCCGAATGAGGAAGACCGGCCGGAACGTAGAAAAATGAAAGGGTGGTTCAGGCCAACACCTACAGGAATTGATATGTTAATCACTTGTGAAAAAAAATATGATGTGATTGTTGTTGGTGCTGGGCATGCTGGGTGTGAGGCGGCACTGGCGGCTGCTCGCATGGGTCACCCTACCCTCATGCTCACCATGAATATTGATTCGGTGGCGCAGATGTCTTGCAATCCTGCGATTGGTGGGATTGCCAAAGGGCAT
Organism: uncultured Planctomycetia bacterium; assembly: GCA_964497635.1. Taxonomy (GTDB): domain Bacteria; phylum Omnitrophota; class Gorgyraeia; order 2-02-FULL-51-18; family 2-02-FULL-51-18; genus CAMDWQ01. The sequence continues at coordinate 12,171 of CAZCDB010000028.1, forward strand.
ATGGTGCGTGAGATTGACGCGCTGGGCGGCGAGATGGGAAAAGTTACGGATCGGACTGGGATTCAGTTTCGAATGCTCAATCGTTCCAAAGGTCCAGCGGTGTGGGCTCCCCGCGCTCAGTGTGATAAAAAAATCTACGCGATGACCATGAAGCATGTGCTTGAGAGTGAGCCCAATCTTGATTTGAAGATGGGTGAAGTCAAAGATCTCATTGTCAGCGGCAATTCCATCGAAGGCGTCATCACCAATATCAATACGGCTTATTACGCCAAAGCAGTCATTATCACGACAGGAACTTTTCTCAATGGTTTGATTCATATTGGAGATGTCACGTTTGGTGGCGGTCGTGCGGGTGATAAACCTTCGGTAGGTCTTTCGGCTTGTTTGATGAAGCTTGGCTTGGAGGTGAAGCGTTTAAAAACCGGCACTCCCCCACGCTTGAATGCTCTCTCGATTGATTATTCAAAGCTAGAAATACAACATGGCGACGCAGAGCCCGTCCCTTTTAGTTTTCAAACAGAAAAAATTACACAAGATCAACTCCCCTGCCACATTACCTACACGAATGATAAGACGCATGATCTCATCAAAAAAAATATCAACCTCTCCCCTATGTATTCCGGCAAAATTCAATCGCGTGGTCCACGATACTGTCCATCGATTGAAGATAAAGTTTTTCGTTTTGCGGATAAAGAAAGACATCAGTTATTTTTGGAACCTGAGGGTCGACTGACCAATGAAGTTTATATTAACGGTTTTTCAACAAGTTTTCCACAGGATATTCAAATACAACTTATTAGAAGTATACAAGGTCTTGAAAAAGCTGAGCTTATGAGATTTGGTTATGCGATAGAATATGATTTTTGTCAGCCAACCCAGGTGCAATTAACATTAGAGACCAAAAAGATAGAAAATTTATACCTGGCCGGCCAAATCAATGGAACCTCGGGATATGAAGAGGCGGCAAGCCAGGGGCTTATGGCCGGGATTAATGCGGCACTAAAAATACAAAAGAAAGACCCTTTGATATTGGGAAGGGCAGAAGCCTATGTGGGAGTATTGATTGATGATTTGGTGACCCATGGCACAGAAGAACCTTACCGCATGTTTACCTCTAGAGCTGAACACCGGCTACTTTTGCGCCAAGACAATGCAGACAAAAGACTTACAGAGCATGGATATGAGCTCGGATTGATCTCAAAAGAACAGTATTCAAAATTTAATGCCAAACAGACGCGGGTCGCTGAGTGGATGGAAAAGTTAAAAAAAAGCCGCCATCAACAAGTCTCTATGGAGCAGTATCTTCGTCGTCCTGAAGTAAACCTCAAAGAGGTGATGACGCTGATGGACGTATCCATAGGGGATAGGGAAGTCGAAGAGCAAATTGAGATTGAGGTCAAGTACTCTGGCTATGTCCAAAGGGAAGAGGGGATGGTCAAGCGTCTCCAGCAATACGAAGATAAAAAAATTCCACAAACTATTGAATTTAAAGAGATTAGAGGATTAAGAAAAGAAGCTCAAGAAAAATTCACCAACGTCCGCCCAGTCTCTTTAGGCCAAGCCGCCCGTATCTCCGGCATCACACCCTGTGATGTCTCAACCCTAGCCATCCACATAGAAAAACTCCGCCGCCAAACCCCCTAGTTTCCACGTGGAAACTAGGTGAAGCGCCTGAAACGATTAAACCCTTTTCAGGCCGACGCAAAATTGCCCCGTCCTGAGTCAATTTTGCTCTACGAAAATTCGCGCTCGTCCTGAGTCTATTACGACGGGGACTCCATGGCCGCCCGCCTTGCCGGCGAGGCAGGCGCTCTTTATCGAGGCGTCCTGAAAAGGGTTTAATCGTTTCAGGTACTATGTTAGTAGGCCATTGTCAAATACTGATGGATCTGTTTATTCTTTTATTTCTCTCTTTTGCCCGCTTGTGACTTGAGTTGTAAGTTGGAGAGAGACGGCCGGTTGACCAAGAACACTATCTTTTTAGGTAGCTTTTCATTGGTCAATAGGCCGAGAGTTCTCCCGACTTACAACTTAAGTCACGGCAACAGAGAGAAATAAAAGAATAAACAGATCCTACACCTATCTTGAAAAGTAAAGTTTCCACGTGGAAACTTTGTTGACAGTTTGGGGCGTAATGCTTAAACTGTGGACATGCCTAAGATCATTTCGATTTGCAATCAAAAGGGGGGAGTGGGGAAGACGAGTACTGCTGTCTCGCTTTCTTCTTGTCTTGCTCTCGAGGGGAAAAAGTGTCTTTTGATTGATTTGGATCCACAGGGAAATGCAACCAGTGGGCTTGGAATTGATAAGAATTCCGTCGTAAAATCGATCTATCACGCTCTTCTTGAAGATACGCGTCTTGAAGAAATCATACTGCCTTCCTGTGTGGATAACTTGTTGATAGTTCCTTCCAATGTGAATCTTTCCGGTGCGGAGGTTGAGCTTGTCAGTGAGATGGGGCGTGAGGGCAAGCTTAAAAAAATCTTGAATCAAATCGACCCTGCTTATGATTTTGTTTTTATTGATTGCCCGCCTTCTTTCGGACTTTTGACCATCAATGCTCTGACAGCGTCTCATTCCGTCATTGTCCCGATTCAGTGTGAATATTACGCCTTGGAAGGGGTAAGCCAGTTGATTAAAACCATCAACCTTATCAAAGAAAACCTAAATGATGCTCTTCAGATCGAGGGGATTTTGATGACCATGGCAGATTTTCGTACCAATCTTACCCAGGAAGTCATCAACGAGGTCAAAAAACATTTTGGTGAAAAAGTCTACAAAACCGTCATCCCCAGAAATATTCGCTTGAGCGAAGCCCCTGGTTTTGGCAAGCCTATTTTTCTCTATGATAAAGAATCTGAGGGGGCAAAAAAATACAAAGAACTCGCAAAAGAGTTTACTTTAATAAACACAAGTCAATTAATTTCAAATACTTAGGAAAATAGGAAACTTTTATGGATAGAAAAGTTTTGGGGCGGGGTCTTGAGGCACTGATTACACCAACCGCGGTGGATACCTCCGCCAAAGAGAAAGTTCAAACGCTAAAACTAGATCAAATTTTTGCCAGCAAGTATCAGCCCCGAACTCATTTTTCTGATGAAAAGATTGAAGAGCTTGCCCAATCTATCAAAGAAAAAGGGGTGATCCAACCTGTTCTTGTACGCCAAACCCAGGAGGGGCGGTATGAGCTGATTGCCGGTGAGCGCCGTTTTAGAGCCGCTAAGTCCTTGGGAATAAATGAGATACCAGCTATTGTACGACGAGTTTCTGACGCAGATTTACTGGAGCTCTCCATTATTGAGAATGTCCAAAGAGAAGAACTCAACTCGATTGAAGAAGCCAAAGCCTATCAGAGACTTGCGCAGGAATTTGGGTACAGCCAAGATCATATTGCCACCAAAGTGGGGAAGGATAAGAGCTCAATCTCTAACTTATTGCGATTACTTAGTTTACCAGAAAAAATACAAAATTATTTAGCAGAAAATCTGATTAGCTTTGGACATGCCAGAGCTCTGATCCCGCTCAGTGATGAGAAAAGACAGCTAGATTTTTGTCAAAAGATTGTTGAGAAGGGACTGTCTGTGCGGCAAGTGGAGTCTTTGATCAGTCCCAAAAATAACATCAAAGTGGTTCGCGCTCGCACACCCGATCGTGACATCCGGGCGCTTGAAGATAAAATTCAATATGCCCTTGGGACCAAGGTGAGAATTTCTCATGGGAAAAAACGGGGAAAAATCGAAATCGAATATTATTCGTTGGATGATTTGGACCGGATTCTAAAAATTCTTGGTGTTTCTAAATCCTAAGAACTGGGAAGCTCAAAATCAATTCCTTTGGCCGAGCGCCTATCTTTTGTCTCCATTAGGATTTTTTTTAGTTGGATGCTTTTGGGGTAAGTCTTAAGACCTTCTTCGGCCGTTAGTCTTGCTTGTTCCGGGTTATTTAACATGAGATGGCACACAACCATTTGAAGATAAATGGATTCTGAAAATTTTCCATAATCCAGGGATTTTCTTAGATTCTCGATCGATTCCTTCCATTTTTTTGACATAAAAAAACAAGAAGCTATATTTTCGTAAATAAAAATTTTGTTACTTGGCATCTGGCCAGAAAGAAAATCATAATTATCTTCAGGATATTGAGCAAGCCCCGGGTTTAGCGTGACGGCTTTTTCAAGAATTTTGGCTGCATCTAAATACCGTTTTTGAGATACATAAATGGAACCAAGAGAAACATAAGCTTCGTAATAATTACTATTTAGCTGAATCGATAGATTGAGCAGAGTCACTGCCTTCTCTGAAAATCCCATGCTGAAATAAATGATTGCTGTGTTGGTCAAATAGGTTGAAAGAATATTTTTCTTATCATAAGTTTTGATGCGAAATCTTTGGTCAGGAAATCGTTGTCGGTAGAACTGAGCATAATCAATTTCGCTGAATAAAACTCCCCCTGCTGTTGTTTCGATGTTAAAAACTTTTCCATTTTTTTTATAGCGAAGAAGGATGTGAGTCGGGAGATGGCAAACTTCTAAATCTAAGCCCAATTTTTCGGCAACAATGAAGTATAGAATAGACAACCCAATACAATCACCGCGTCTATAATCTAAGATATAGTTGATATGAGTCTCTTTCATGTCATGAATATTTTTCGCCAACATGTTGTTTTGGGAACGAATCCCATACTCACCGTATAGAACCTGATTGATGGCTGCTACAATTTCTTCGGGGGATGGGGAAGGTTTTCGGAGCAAAGAACGAGCACGAAAAGCTATTTTGTCAATCACCAGCAAATATTTTTCGATATCAATTTCTTTGCGATCCAGGTTTCTTGATGCATCTCGGGAGACCAAAAGAGCTGCTTGAGCCAAATTGAAGGAGTTGTCCTTGATCTGCGCTAGATCTTCAATCTCACGAAGAACCGGAGTATCGGCACAAAGACTCTGGGAGCCTTGAAGAACAGAAAAAATGATCAAGAGAACAAAAAGTCTGTTAAGGGATGTCCGCATGCGGCTCATTTTATCAAAAACCTGATATCCTTGACTAAGTTTTAGATGTTTGTCATAATATTTTCTCGTAACCAATTGATAGGTAAACAATTAGGGAAATATGAATCAAGCGACTCTTGTCATTATTAAGCCGGATGGTTTGCAAAAATCTCTCACGGGTGGGATCTTGACCAAGCTTTCTGAAACCAAGCTTGTGATTATTGGGACCAAAATCAAAGAAGTCTCTCGCGCTCTAGCAGAAGAGCATTACCGTCACATGAAAGACAAACCGTTTTTTGAGGAAATTGTCAGTTATCTTATGGGCGAGTATCACACCAAGCGTGTGATGGCTTTGGTTTATCAAGGAGAAGATGCGATCGCCAAGATTCGCAAAATTTGTGGTGCTACCAATCCGGAAGAAGCAGACCCCAGCACGGTGAGAGGATCTTACGGGCGCATTACGACAAAGGGAGTTTACGAGAACGTCATTCATGCTTCAGGCAACGCCGAAGATGCCGAGCGTGAAATCAAGCTTTGGTTTGAGCCTGAAGAGATTGTGTACAGTAATCTTTATCCCGCCAAAGAACAAGTATTTCAAAACGTTAAGAAAAAAGTTTGGGCCTAAGAAAAAACATCAAACGTCAGGGCAGGCTTTTTGTCATCTCGGCTTCGTCGGGGACGGGTAAGACGACGCTGGCGCGTGAGCTTTTGCGTGAAGACAAAAATCTGATTCAGTCGGTTTCCTACACGACACGCACTCCGCGTCCGGATGAAAAAAATGGGCATGATTATTTTTTCGTCACCAAAAAAGAATTTTCAGAAAAAGTAAAAAAGAAGGGTTTTTTGGAGTGGGCCAATGTGTTTGGCAGACTTTATGGCACTCCCAAAAAAGAAGTAGAAGACCATACACGCAATGGCCGTGATGTGCTTCTCTTGATTGACGTGCAGGGAGCCAAGAAAGTCAAAAAAACAAAACCGGATGCGGTGTTTATTTTTCTGGCGCCGCCATCCAAGGTTGAGCTTCTGAGACGTCTTCACAAGCGCGGCACCGAAACGCGTAAAGAAATCAGCGTGCGTTACAAAGTCGCGACCAAGGAGCTCAAAGAGCTCAACGAGTTGTCGTTATGCGATTATCGTATCATCAACCGCCAGATTCCCGTGGCGACGGAAGTGCTGCGTGGGATTATTCGCGCGGAAAGAATGAAAGTATGACAAAAAATATTTTGCTCGGAGTCACCGCATCGATCTCGGCGTATAAAGTCTGTGACCTAATCACAGAGCTTCGTGCGGAGCATTATTCGGTGACGGCGGTGATGACAGAAGATGCGCATCACTTTGTGACACCGCTGGTGCTTGAGAGTTTTACCGCCAATGACGTGATCGAAAATTTTTTCTCGGTGCCGGGAAGAACCAAACCAATCCATATTGAATTGGCAAAAAAATCAGATCTTATCTTGATCGCGCCGGCGACCGCGGATATTATCGCCAAGCTTTCTTACGGTTTTGCCGGGGATGTGCTGACTTGCACGGTCTTGGCCGCTCAAGCGCCGGTGGTGATTGTGCCGGCGATGAACGATAAGATGTATGCTCATCCGGCGACGCAGGAAAATATCGAGCGTCTTAAAAAACGTGGTGTGATTTTTGTCCCGCCGATCGAAGGACATTTGGTTTGCAGTGACCAGGGGATGGGACATATTGCCGATAACGGAACTATCCGAAAAGCAGTCCACGACGCTCTCGCGGCCAAAAAGTAATGCGGTTTTTGATTGTTTCAGGCCCCACGCGTGAACCTTTAGATCCTGTGCGGTATCTATCCAACTATTCGACGGGGACGATGGGCAAGTGTTTAGCTTCCGCCGCCAAGTCTGCGGGACATCGAGTGGACTGGGTTCAGTGCCCCCAAGATGCTGAAACTGCCAGGGATCTTTTAAGCCTTCTTCGAAAAAAACTCCCCAAAAATGATGTCTTCATCATGGCGGCGGCGGTGTGTGACAGTCGGCCAGCTACTTTTTCATCAAAAAAAATCAAAAAAGAGAAGCTTTCTCAAATACGCTTGGTCAAAAACCCAGATGTCTTGGCTTCTTTAAGGCCGCTTAAGACTAAAAAACAGCTATTTATCGGTTTTGCCCTGGAATCGGTTGATATTTTGCGTCATGGACTGGATAAGCTTAAGAAGAAGGGGCTGGATCTGATAGTTGTCCAAGAGGTTAATAATAAAAATAATCCGTTTGGTGGTAAAAAAATAGATGCGTATCTTGTAGACCACTGCTGCGCGACCCCTTTTAGGAAAATAAGCAAAGACCGGCTAGCGAAGGTCTTGGTGTCGGGTGCCTCCCATCTTCTCGGGAAATTTGCGTGACGGGCAGTAACCTTTTTGATACATTAAAGGGTTTCTAAGCGACCCATTGGCGCGATGGCCGAGCAGTTAGGCAGAGGTCTGCAAAACCTCCCAGACCGGTGCGACTCCGGTTCGCGCCTCGGA
>CAZCDB010000029.1:0-13632 GCA_964497635.1 uncultured Planctomycetia bacterium
AAGAGTCAGCCCTCTCACCGGCAGGTGGAGATCGAAGTCCGTTGGCAGAAGCTCATGGGGATTCGCGAGAAAGTACTCAAGGCTCTGGAAGAAAAGCGAGAGAAAAAAGAAATTGGCAATTCTTTGGAGGCTGCGGTAGAATTAACTGTTTCAAAAACCGAAGAGCAGCAATTTTTAAACAATTTTGGGAAAGATTTGCCTGGTTTATTTTTGGTTTCTCAGGTTCAGGTGTTGTTTGATCCTGCGGTGACCGGCGAAGAGATCCAAGTCACTGTTCTTAAAGCAAGCGGGCAGAAATGCGAGCGCTGCTGGAACTATCGGGAAGAGGTAGGAAAACACAAGGAACATCAGACACTCTGTGATCGCTGTGTGGATGTCCTAAAAGGAGTTTAGGCGTGGATAAAAAGAATCTCAAAATTTTTAAAGAATTGCTCATCAAAAGAAAAGCAGAGCTCCAAAAGGGAATCCAGCACATCGCCGATGATGCGCTCAAAACCTCCCAGCGGGATGCAGCCGGAGATCTCTCTGCCTACAGTCTTCACATGGCAGATGTAGCTACCGATAATTATGATCGTGAGTTTTCTCTTGGATTGGCAGACAAAGAACAAGTGATTGTCCACCGTATTGATACTGCCCTGGATAAAATTGAGGATGGCACCTATGGTGAATGCGAGCTTTGCAACAAAAAGATTTCCGTTGTTCGCTTAAAGGTGGTGCCTTATGCCGAGCTTTGTGTCCCCTGCCAAGAAAAACAGGAAAAGCGTCCCAAGTAATCACCTGTTAAAGAAACCTGTCCTGTGGATTTTCCTGCCGGTTCTTTTTCTTTTTTTTATTGATCGTATTTCCAAATTTTGGATCGATCATTTTTTATCCGGCGAACATAGTTTTCCAATTATTCCCGATGTTTTGCACCTCACCCGTGTTCATAATACGGGGGTTGCTTTTGGATTGTTTAAAGGCGCTGGTGTTTTATTGATTGTATTGACGGTAGTTTCTATAGGGGTGATTGGACTCTATCTGTTCAAGAGCTGGCCTCTGACACGGCGGATGCAAAGATTGGGTTGGATCTTGATCTTGGGGGGTGCTCTGGGCAATCTTTATGATCGTTTGGTTTATCGCTACGTCATTGATTTTATCGATTTTAGGGTTTGGCCCGTTTTTAATCTGGCAGATTCTTTTGTGTGTATCGGAGTCTGGCTCATTGTGTTTAACGCCTTGACGGAGAAACAAGACCCATAGCCCTATGCATCCCATTCTTTTTGACTTTGGCGGCATCAAAATTTATTCCTACGGCTTCATGGCGGCCTTGGCCGTGGTGTTAGCGCTCTGGATTTCCGAAAAAAGAGCCAAGCGGTATGGGCTCGATTGGGCGATGGTGGCCGACATGATCTTTGTGTTGTTTATTTCGGGGATTGTGGGCGCACGTATTTTATATGTCGGGCTCCACTGGGAAGCCTATCGCGGGAACCTCTTGAGTATTTTTCATTTGCAAGAAGGGGGCCTTGTCTGGTACGGAGGGTTTTTCTCTGCTTTATTTTTTGGGATTTTTTATGCCCGTTGGAGGCACTGGCCCATTTTAAAGCTGGCTGATTTACTCTCTCCGGTGGTGGCCTTCGCGCATGGTTTGGGACGTATTGGGTGTTTTTTAAATGGCTGTTGTTACGGGCTGAGGACGGATTCCGGGCGTTATCCTACTCAGCTAATTGAGTCCTTAGGTCTTTTTTTAATTTCGGGCGTTCTCTTTTATTTTTCTAAGCCCGGTGGGCGCCAGGGACGTGTTTTGTGGATGTACATTTTTCTTTATGCGATGCTTCGATTTTGCGTCGAGTTCTTAAGAGGAGACAATCCTCACTTTTATACCCTGACGCTATCCCAGTGGATGAGCGTGGGGTTGTGGGGGGGCTGTGTTTTCATTTTCTTTTTTCAAAAGAGAGTTTCTCAATGACTTTTTCATTTACCCATGAAGTTCCTTTTGTGTACACCTCCAAGCGAATTGATGCTTATCTGACGGAAGTGCTTGGGGGACGTTTTTCAAGAATGCAGCTTCAAAAAGCCATTGAAGAAAATAAAGTTTTTTTAAATGGGAAATTGACCAAGGCCAAAGAGCTGGTTAAAGAAGGGGACCGCATCGAGGCCCAGCTGGATGAGCCGGAAGCCTTTCAATTGACTCCGGAGAATGTTTCCCTCGAGGTTTTGTACGAAGATGATTCGATTCTGATCATTGATAAGCCGGTGGGGATGGTAGTGCATCCGGGCGCTGGCAATAAGCAGGGGACTTTGGTGCACGCGCTTCTGGGTCGAGGGGGAAGCTTGTCCTCTTTAGGAGGGAGAGAGCGTCCGGGAATTGTCCATCGTCTGGACAAAGACACTTCCGGGATTTTAATCGTCGCCAAAACTAACGCGGCTCATCGCGCAATGCAGGAGCAGTTTTCTTCGCGTAGCCTCTCCAAGACTTATACGGCGCTGGTGAGTGGTCGTGTTGAATTTGAAGAGGGGCGGGTTTTGGAGCCGATTGGCCATGATCCCAGGGTGCGTAATAAAATGGCGGTGGTTCACAGTGAAAAAGCACGGGACGCTGAGTCTTATTATCGGGTCATCCGTCGGTTTCACCATGCGACACTTCTGGAGGTGCGAATTGTGACGGGAAGAACCCATCAGATCCGTGTGCACATGGCGCATTTGGGGTACCCGATTGTGGGAGATGTTCTTTACGGGGCCGGTAATCCGGGTGATAGGCTTTGTCTTCACGCCTCCAAAATAGAGTTTTTACATCCAAAATCAGGTAAACTAATGAAGTTTCAGAGCCCGATTCCTAAAGAAATGATGACAATTATTCAGCAGGCGGAGAGTGAGAAGAAGATAGGATGATAGGATGAGTCGAAGTGTAACGTTGGGGCGTGCCAGTCACCCCGTTCAAGGCAAGCTTTCTTTCCCCGGTGACAAATCTTTGTCGCATCGGGCGATCATGTTTGGTTCTTTGGCTGAAGGGGTTTCTTCTTTTTCCAATGTGTTGTCCGGTGAAGATTGTATTTGCACACGCAAAGCCTTTGAAGTGATGGGGATCAAGGTTGAGGCCAAAACCCCAGAGACTATCACGATTTGGGGTCAGGGGCTCGGGGGATTGAAAGCCCCCAAAGAGCCTTTAGACTGTGGAAATTCTGGGACATCCATGCGCCTTCTTTTAGGAATTTTATCCGGCCAAGATTTTGAGACAGTGCTAACCGGAGATTCTTCGCTTTCTTCGCGTCCCATGAAACGGGTCACTGATTTTTTAAAGCAGATGGGGGCCAGGGTTGAGGGGAGAGATGGGGGGAATTTTGCACCACTAAAGATTCGCGGAGGCACCCTCCAAGGTATTGATGCGCAGTTGCCGGTCCCCAGCGCTCAAGTGAAGTCAGCCATTCTTCTGGCGGGTCTTTACGCGTCGGGACAAACCACCGTGACAGAGCCTGTGCTCTCACGCGATCACACGGAAAACTTTTTGAAATATTTTGGGGTTCAGATTAAGAGAGAGGGGCTTAAAGTTTCTTTAGTGGGCGGACAAGCGCTAAAAGCTCGGAGTTTTTCGATTGCAGGGGATGTTTCCAGTGCCGCATTTTTTATGGCGATGGCAGTCTTAATTCCCGGGGCCTGCATCGAGTTTTCCTCTGTTTTGAACAACCCCACAAGAACTGGAATTTTTCGGGTCCTTCGGCGAATGGGAGTCCAGTTTGAATCTTGGGACGAAACACAGTTGGTGGGTCCTGAGCCAGTTGTTCATTTTACATTGAGGGCCCAGCCGCTTAAAGCTTTTGAAATTAAAAAAGAAGAGCTTCCTTCACTCATCGATGAGTTACCGATTTTGATGGTTTTGGCGACTCAAGCCGAGGGGGTCAGCGTGATTCATGATGCCGATGAGCTTCGTGTCAAAGAAACCGACCGGATTGAATCCATGACCCAAGGTCTTAAGAAAATGGGCGCTAATCTTCGTGTGGAAGGCAACTCCGTCTACATTCAAGGGAAAACCCCTCTTCGAGGCGCCGTCATTGACTCCTTCAAAGATCATCGGACAGCGATGTCTCACATCGTTGCTGGCATGATTGCCGAAGGTCAGACCCGCGTCCAAGACATTGAATGCATCAGCACCTCTTTCCCCACGTTTTTTAAGCTTTTGGAGCAGTTGAAAATTAATTTCACCATCTAATTCGAGATGTTGACACCTTGAATTGGGCGTTGTTATAATCAGCAGTCCGATCGGGGGTTCCTTCCGTTTGTGACAACACTTTTTCAATTAGCCTTTATTTCAAAAGATTAGGATTTCTCATTGAAACAGCAGATTAATATTTTTCAAAAAGCGATGGATTGGTTTTTTGGGTTTTTCTCCAATGATATGGGGATTGACTTGGGCACGGCCAATACGCTGGTCAACGTCAAGAATCAAGGGATTGTTTTGTGTGAGCCCTCCGTGGTGGCCATCCGCAAGGGGACTAGCGAAGTATTGGCGGTAGGGGATGAGGCCAAGCGGATGCTGGGACGTACTCCGGGATCCATCGTTGCGATTCGTCCGATGAAAGACGGAGTTATCGCTGATTTTGAAATCACTGAAAGCATGCTGCGTTATTTCATCAACAAAGTCCATAATCGTAAGCGTTTTGTTCGTCCTCGTATGGTCATCGCGATTCCTTCAGGAATTACCGAAGTTGAAAAAAGAGCCGTTCGTGACTCCGCCCTTCATGCGGGCGCCAGAGAAGTCTATCTGGTCGAAGAGCCGATGGCAGCGGCGATCGGCGTGGGTTTGCCGATTCAAGAGCCGGCGGGAAGCATGATTATTGACATCGGGGGCGGTACGGCGGAGATGGCCGTGATTTCTTTGGCGGGGATTGTATTTTCTCGGAGCATTCGTATCGGTGGTGACGAGATGGATCAAGCCATTATCGAACACGTGAAGAAGACTTACAATCTCATGATTGGTGAGCGTACCGCTGAAGAAATTAAGATTAAAATTGGTTCTGCCTATCCTCTCGACGAAGAGCTTTCGATGGAAATTCGCGGTCGTGATCTAGTCTCCGGTCTTCCCAAAATGGTCAAGATTACTTCTGAGGAAGTGCGTGAAGCTCTTGCAGAGCCTATCCAGTACATCATCGAAGCGGTTCGTGTGACTTTAGAGCGTACCCCGCCGGAGTTGTGCGCGGATCTGATTGATCGCGGGATTGTGATGGCGGGTGGAAGCTCGCTGATTCGTGGACTGGATAAGCTGATCTCTGAGGAGACGGGACTGCCAGTACATTTGGCCGAGAACCCACTCATTGCGGTTGCCGTGGGCACGGGGAAAATTTTGAGCGAGATCAACTATCTTCGCCGAGTGACCGTTTCCGCTAATCGCACGATTGAAAACTAAAGGTTTTTTATGGGCTCTGCGACCAAGCCCACTCGATGGTTTTTTGCTGTGGGGGTATTGGCCGCAGCCCTTATCTTAATTCCCTCTTCTTTTTCCTCTTCGCTTCGCAGCGAGCTTTTTTCTTATCTGGAGGCCCCTCTTGATCTTTCAAGTCGTTTGGCCCAGTGGGCACAGGACCTATTCTATTTCCGTCAAAATGCGGACGAAAATCGGGTGTATCGCCAAATGATGTCCCAGGAAAAGATGGAAAAAATCCAAGCACGAGAAATCCGTCTTGAAAATGAGCGACTAGCAAAACTGCTGAGTCTTAAGCTCTCGGCCATTCATGGGGTTCATCGTGTTTTATATTCGCGGGTGATTGCGCGTTCTCCCATGGCATGGAACAGGACACTTTGGTTGGATAAAGGATTTGATGATGGCTTAAGAGAGAATATGCCTGTTTTTTCTGGGGAGGCTTTGATCGGTAAGATTGTTGAGGTAAAGCCGGGCGCATCCAAGGTGGTGTTATTGACGGACCCTAGCTGCAAAATAGGAGTTCTTTTGGGTAGAACAAGACAGCAGGGCGTGTTGTATGGCATGGCCTCGGGAGAATGTCGCATGAAATATATTTGGATGGATGCGGATGTCAAGCCTGGAGATCGTGTGGAGACTGCGGGTCTTGGCGTCTTTTTCCCTAAGGGAATTCCTGTCGGGGAAGTGACTCGCGTGTGGAAGGAAGTGGGACAGATTTATCAAGTCGCTCAAATCAAACTTTTAGCTGATCTGGGGCGCGTGGAAGAGGTCGCGATTCTTGATGTACGATAAGACGCTGTCTCGGGGAAAGCATTCTCGACTCTCTTGGTGGATCCCTTTTGTTTGGACCTTCATTTTTTTTCTGATACAAAATTCTTTTAATGCCTTGATCGCACAAAAGGCGCCCATTTTTCTTTTAGCCGTTGTTTTATTCTTTTCTTTTCGAGAGGGAGCTTGGCGCGGAGCGATGGTAGGAGTGTTTGCCGGATTGCTGCTGGAGGTGTTCGGACAGGGACGGCTGGGTAGCGAGATGTTGGTGTTGGGCCTGATGGGTTTTATCTTTGGATGGGGCACAAAGACTTTTTTCCAGGAGAGCCCCATTCTTTATTTTTTGGTGCCTCTACTTGCTTTTTATTTTGTTACCTATCTAAGACTATTTTTATTTTATTTTGCCTCACAGGAGCTAGCTTTTTTTGGGCGGGTGGCCCTTGATTTTTTTTGGACTTGGGATGCGGTCGGGATGGCTGTCCTATCTCCTCTTATTTTCTCGGGGCTCAGAAGAGTGATTGATGGCGTATCCTCGCGCTGAGGTCAAAACTGGCCAGTTATCTGCCCTGCTTGTTTTTCTTTTTCTGGGTGTTTTTGCCAACCTGTTTTGGATGCAGATCGTCCAAGGAAGCTATTATTCTGAGTTGTCCGAAAAAAATCGACTTCGCATCCTCTATCTAGAATCTCCCCGAGGAAAAATCCTAGACCGCCGAGGCCGCGTGATGGCCGATAGCCGACTGTCTTTTGATTGCACGGTGATGCCTCGTGAGGCCAAGAACACCCTCCATGAATCTCTACAGGTTTTAAGCCCTATCCTAGGTCAGAAGGTTGAGAGTTTGGAAGCTGCTTTTAAAAAAAAGAAGGCTGGAGCTTATCGGTCCGTGATTCTTTCTCAGGATATTGAGCCTGAAAAAGCTATCGCGCTAGAGGAGATGCTGGATACCTTGCCCGGCATGCTTGTGGAAACCAGGCCCCAGCGTGAGTACCCTTATGCCGAGGCTGCGGCTCATTTGCTGGGTTATATCGGACCTATCAATGAGCAGGAAAAAGAAGCTTTGGGCGATAGCGGCTACCATGCATCGGATTGGGTCGGGCGAGAAGGGGTTGAGAAGGTGTATGAAAATTATTTACAAGGAATTGCCGGCGGGATTCAAATGGAGGTCAATAGCCGTGGACGATTTTTACGGTCGCTAGGGACGCGTCAGCCCAAAGAGGGCCGAGCTCTTCAGTTGACAGTCGATGCCGAGCTCCAGCGATATATTCAGAAACTTCTGTCGGGCAAAAAAGCCTCGGTGATTACGATGGATCTTTCCGATGGCGGGATTCTCTCCATGAACAGCGCGCCTACGTTTAATCCCAATCTATTTGCTTCTCCCGGTGGAAGAAAGGAAGTGGGAAAATACTTAAAAGGTCCTGCTTCTCCCATGATCAATCGTGGCATCTCAGGCCATTATCCCCCTGGATCGGTGTTTAAGATGGTGACGGCACTGGCTGGTTTTGAAAGTGGAAAATTAAGGCTTCAGTCTTCTTATCGGTGTCCGGGTTTTTTGTTGGTGGGGGGCAAGCGTTTTGGATGTTGGCGGGAAGGTGGGCATGGGGATCAGGGGATTCGGGAGGCACTGGCTCATTCTTGTGACGTGTTTTTTTATCTAGCGGGAATTGCGACTCGGGGAGAGGTGATTGCCGAGAAGGCGCTCCGCTTTGGTTTCTCACAAAAGACAGGCATTGATTTGCCGGCAGAAAAAAAAGGCTTCGTGCCCACGCGTGAATGGAAGCGAAAAAGAAAAAATCAGGGATGGTACGATGGGGATACGGCCAATCTTTCTATCGGACAGGGCTATTTACAGGTGACTCCGCTACAAGCCTTGGTGATGACGGCTGTGATTGCAACGGGTGGTGATCGTCTGGTGCCTCACGTTCTTGACCGGATTGATGGAGTTAAGGTTTCAGAGAGAATTGGTGTCAAAGTTCGCATTTCCCCGGAGTATTTAAGAGCGATCCGAGAGGGAATGGATGCTTGCGTCCATTGGGAAACAGGGACAGGCCGGCTCGCTGGGATCCAGGGGGCGCGTGTGGTGGGAAAAACGGGAACCGCTCAGTCGGGTCAGTCGGAGGATCACGCCTGGTTTGTGGGATATGCCCCCAAGGAAAATCCTAAAATTGCCATGGTGGTTTTTGTGGAGCATGGGGGGCATGGGGGAGTCGAAGCAGCCGGAGTGGCGCATGAGGTTTGGGAATATTTAAAACGTGAGAAATATCTATGAGAAAGAAAATAGATTTTAGAAATTTTGATCAGGGGCTTTTTTTTGCCCCCATCTTCATTTTTCTGATTGGCATCTTAAGCATTCACAGCGCCTCATTTAAAGGTCAGGAGATGGTTTTGCAGGCTCTGGTCATAAAACAAATGTTATGGATGGGGATTGGGCTGCTCATGATGTTTTGGGTGATTCGCTCTGATTATTATAGGCTCTTGGATTGGGCTTGGCCTCTCTATATTTTAAGCTTGGTGCTTTTGGTCGCAGTTTTTTTTACTCCGGCGCGACTGGGGGCGCATCGATGGATTCATGTGGCGGGGGCTTTTAATATTCAGCCATCCGAGGTGGCAAAGCTTGCCGTTATTTTGATGTTGGCCCGATTTTTTACCAATCACCGGCCAGAGTTTATTTCTGTGGCCCGGCTTTTCCAGCTGTTTTTAATTGTAGGCCTTCCTTTTGCTCTGATCTTAAAAGAGCCGGATCTTGGAACAGGACTTCTTCTGGTTCCCGTTTTTCTGGCGATGCTTTATTTGTGGGGCTATCCGCTTAAGAAGATCTTGCTTTTGGTTGGTTGCGCTATTTTAGTGGCCCCCATTCTGATTTTATTCTTAAAAGATTACCAGAAAGCTCGTCTGATGGTTTTCATGAATCCCAATACAGATCCTCTGGGTGCGGGCTATACCATTATTCAGTCCAAAATTGCGATTGGTTCAGGGGGGCTGTTTGGGAAAGGTTTTTTAAGTGGAACTCAAAACCGCCTTCAATTTTTGCCTGAAAAACACACGGATTTTATTTTTGGTGTCATCGGCGAAGAGGGAGGGTTTCTGGCTTGCGGTCTGGTTGTTTTTTTATGGGTGGTGGTGACGCTCCGAGGATATCAGGTAGCGGCCAAAACACCCGAGCGTTTTGGTAGTGCTCTTGCTTGTGGTTTGACGACGTTGATTGCATCGCAGGCGGTGATTAATCTTGGGATGACTACGGGACTTTTGCCTGTGGTAGGCGTACCTCTACCCCTTGTAAGTTATGGGGGGACTTCCGTTGTTTTGACAATGATCAGCCTAGGTCTTTTAATCAATATTAAGCTTCGGCGCCCTCTTTTCTAGAACTCCTCCAAATAAAATCTATAAGTACTTGTAAATAAATAACTTATATAAAAATAAGAAGTCATTAATTTCTTTTGTGACAGTATTGATTATTATTGTTCTTTAATGTATAATTTTGATAAATAAGTATAAAAGTAATATTGTTTTATATGAAGTTAGGACGATTATGGAAACTTCTTTCGAGGAAATATGAAAAAGATTGTTGAGAAGCCGTTGGGCGAGCTATTGATTCAAAGCCAAATGATTACTCGCGAGCAACTTGAGGAAGCCTTGAAGCTCCAAAAAACCAAAGGGGGGCGTGTGGGGCAGCTTTTAATTGAGCTGCACTTTACAACGGAGGAAGCGATTGCTCAAGCTCTGACGACTCAGTATGGTTTTCCTTATTTGCCTTTGGGCGGTTATGAGATTGATCCTGAGATTGCCAAATTGATTCCGGAGGCGATGGCCAAGGAATTTACTCTTGTGGCACTGGATAAGGTCGGAATCATTTTGACCGTAGGAATGGCAGATCCTCTAAACGCAAAGGCCATCGAACAGGTGGAGGCGGCCACCAACTCCAAGACTCAAATTTATGTTTGCACGACGACGGATGTCAATGACGCCATCGCCCGATGCTACAAGGCGCAAGTGTAGCCATGGGGGATTCAACCAAAGAACGTCTCATTGAGCTTTTGGTTGATACCAAGCTCTTAACCCTAGAAAAACTTGAAGAGGCGCTAGCGACCCAAAAAGAGACCCGAAAGCGCCTAGCCGATATTCTTCTCCAGATGGGTTGCATTGCCAAAGAAAATGCTCTCATGGTGACTAGCACTGAGCTAGACATCCCCATGATTCAGTTAGCCCGATACAAAATCCAAGCTGATGTCATCGCTTTGGTGCCAAAAAAAACAGCGGAACGATACTTCCTGATGCCGGTGTCTAAATTGGGCAATACATTGACGGTCGCCATGGTCGATCCCCGCAATCTCAACGCGATTGATGATCTTCGCCGCGTGACCCATCTGGAAGTTCGCCGCGTTTTAGCTTCCGAAAAGGAAATCAAGGACGCGTTTGATTTGTATTATGGAGAAAATGTCAGCGCTGCTCTGAAAGAAGTGGTTAAAGATTTTGACGGGGAGCAAGGACTGGAGCTTGATGAGGGAAGCTCCGGACAGAATGTCGGTTCGACACAAGAGCTTCTTAAGATGGTGGATGATGAGCCAGTGGTGAAGCTGACAAACTCCATCATGGTGGATGCGGTACGAAAACGCGCGAGTGATATTTTTATTGAGCCCGAGGAACGCGCAATGCGTGTGAGGATCCGCGTGGACGGCATGATTCAAGAGTCTTTGGTGACTCCTCACTCGATGCATGCAGGAGTTGTTTCCAGGGTGAAGGTTATGTCGGGGCTCGATATCGCAGAGCATCGAATTCCTCAGGATGGCCGATTTAAACTCCGCGTGGGAAATAAATTCTCCGATTTTCGCGTCTCTGTTTTACCGACTTACTACGGAGAGAAAATCGTGTTGCGTGTTTTGGATAAAAGCGGCGCGATGCTAGATCTGGATAAATCAGGCTTTGAGCCGATTCCCCTGAAGGCAATGAAAGATGCCGCCTCCCACCCGCACGGCATGATTGCGATTTGCGGGCCGACCGGGTCTGGAAAGACCACCACCCTTTACTCGATTTTAAAGCTTTTGGATCGGCCGGATAAAAATATTGTGACGGTGGAAGACCCTGTGGAGTTTCAGATTGACGGGATCAATCAGGTGCCGATTCGCGCGGAAGTGAAGATGACTTTTGGAGCCGCCCTAAGATCGATTTTACGTCAAGACCCGGACATTGTCATGGTGGGTGAAATCCGTGACGGGGAAACCGCCGATATTGCCGTTAAGGCGGCGCTCACCGGACACTTGGTTTTAAGCACGCTTCACGCGACAACGGCCGTTGGAGCTGTCACGCGTTTTATCAATATGGGAATTGAGCCCTTTTTGATCACTTCAAGCATTCGGTTGGCGGCTTCTCAGAGACTGGTTCGTAAGGTTTGCGTCAAATGCAAAGAGACCTACGAGCCTTCCGCTGAAATCCTGAAACAGTTAGGGATGGTTGATCGGTATCTTGCTGATGTCCAAGGCAAATTATTATTTACTCGAGGAAGAGGTTGCGAGGCTTGTGGAAAAAAAGGTTATTCGGGCCGAGCCGTTCTTTTGGAGGCTTTGACTCTGAGCTCAGAAATCAAAGAAATGGTTTTAAAGGGGGCCCAGGAATACGAAATGAAGCGGTTGGGTCGTCTTCAAGGAATGATGACGCTTCGTGAGAATGGAATTGCAAAAATCCTCAAAGGGATCACCACACCAGAAGAAGTGATGCGTGTGACGGTCCGAGACGAGGAGGTTCTATAAAATGAAAATTTTAAATGAAATCATCATCGAAGCCTTGCGTAAAAATAAGCGTGTTTCCGAAGACAACTTAAAAAAAGTTTTGGAGCAGTGTGCCAAAGACCCCCAGCTTAAATTTGGAGATTTGCTGACTCAAAACGGCCTTATTGGCGAAAGGGAGCTCGCCTCTCTTTTAAGCGCTGAGCTTCAAATCCCATTTCTGAATCTATCCCGCCTTAAAATTAATGTAGAAATTGCGCAGATTATCCCAGAAAAATTTGCCCGTAAACATCTGATTGTCCCCGTGTCGAAGATTGGTCCGAAGCTTACCGTAGCCATGGCAGACCCTTTAAATATTTTTGCTTTGGATGACATTTCCATCCTCACCAAGAGCAAAGTGGACTGTGTGATCGCCACCGAAAAGGACATTCAGGAGACCCTCGAAAAACTATACGCTTCCGATAGTGAGAGTATCAGCGCGATTGCTCAAGAAATGGGCGCCTTGGGTGAAGATATCGAGATGATCAAGCAGACCGATGAGGAGGGGGAGCTTGCGGCCTCCTCGAAGGAAAACCAGGTCCCCATGATCAAGATGGTGGATCTGCTTTTGCGCGAGGCGATGAAAAAGCGGGCCAGTGATATCCATATCGAGCCTTTTGAAAATCGTATTCGGGTACGCTATCGCGTTGATGGCCATATGCAGGAGGAGTTTACGATTCCTAAGAAAAATCAGAGCGCACTTTTAACCCGCCTTAAGATTATGTCCAAACTAGACATTACTGAAAACCGTATTCCGCAAGACGGTCGTTTTAAAATCCGATTTCCTGAAAAGGAAGTCGATTTTCGTGTATCCGTGCTCCCCACTTATTTTGGGAGCAAGGTGGTTATGCGTCTGCTAGACAAAACAGCTTTGAGCGTGGGCTTGGAAAATCTTGGGCTGCTTCCTGAAACGTTGGGCGCATTTAACTCTGCGGTCGCCAAACCCTTTGGTATGATTCTGATCACAGGGCCGACCGGTAGCGGAAAGTCCACGACGCTTTACTCAATCCTGAATAAGCTCAATACCGTTGATCGAAACATTATCACCATCGAGGACCCGATTGAATATCAGGTGAAGGGGATTTCTCAGATTGCGGTTCGCCATGAGGTGGGGATGGACTTTGCCAGCGGTCTTCGTGCGATTTTACGTCAGAGTCCGGATGTGGTGATGGTGGGAGAAATCCGTGATGGTGAAACAGCGGATATCGCGATCAAAGCCTCTCTGACAGGACAGATCGTTTTGAGTACACTCCACACCAATGACGCACCCGGAGCCGTCACGCGTCTGGCGGATATGGGGGTTGAGCCTTTTCTTATTTCCTCAAGCTTGGTTTTGGTGGCCGCTCAGAGACTATGTCGAAGGATTTGTCCTGCCTGCAAGGAAAAGGCAGAGTATCCTCCCGAAGTATTTAAAAAAATGGGAGTCGATATTGAAGCGCTGGCCCCAGATCCTAAGAATATTATGTTTATGAAACCTCGGGGATGTGATAAATGTGGAAAGACAGGTTATAAGGGAAGAATGAGTATCATTGAAGCGCTGACCATCGATGATAATATTCGTGATATGATTACCAACAGAGCTTCTTCGATGGATATTAAAAAATACGCTGTTAGCAGCGGGATGTCGACACTGCGTGTGGATGCGCTCAAAAAATTTTGTATGGGCTTTACCACCTTGGATGAAGTGATTCATGTGACTTCGGAGGATCATTGATGGCTAC
>CAZCDB010000029.1:13732-18973 GCA_964497635.1 uncultured Planctomycetia bacterium
AGCGGTATTCCTCTGGTTCAAGCCATGGAAATATTGACAGAGCAGATTGAAAGCCCCACTTTTAAAAATACAGTCATGGAAGTCCGAAAGGATATCACGGTCGGCCTCACCTTTTACGAGGCTCTCAACAAACATAAACATATTTTTTCACCTCTTTTTATCAACATGGCAAAGGCGGGGGAGGCCTCGGGCGCTTTGGACGACATCATGGATCGTCTGGCCATCTATCTTGAAAAGTCCGATGCGTTGGGTCACAAAGTCAAATCCGCGATGAATTATCCGATTGTGGTTAGCTCAATGGCGGTGGGGATTACAGCGCTCATGTTGGTGAAGGTGGTTCCTGTATTTGAGGCAATGTTCTCTGATTTTGGCGCCAAGCTTCCCGCCCCGACTCAATTTCTTGTGAATGTGAGCCATTTTTTACAAAAAACAATTCTTTTATGGATTGGCGGAGGGATCGTAGGGCTTAAGTTGTTCAAGCGATTTATTAAAACGCCCAAGGGGCGCTTTTTGTTTCATAGCTTTACTTTGCACATGCCCATTTTTGGTACGATCATTCAAAAAGTGGCGGTCGCAAAATTTACTCGTACTTTAGCCACACTGCTTAAAAGCGGCGTGCCTATTTTGCAAGCCTTGGATATCGTCGGAAAGTCGTCCGATAATGCGGTGATTGAAAAGGCGGTGGTTTATACCAGTGGCTGCATTCAACAAGGTGAGAGCATTACGGACCCCCTTCAAAGAACGAAGGTATTTCCTGCTTTGGTTCCACGAATGATTGCTGTGGGAGAACAAACGGGTGAGCTTGAAAAGATGCTTAATAAAATCGCCGATTTTTATGATGATCAGGTCAACACCGCGGTCGCGGGTCTGACCAGCTTAATGGAGCCTCTGATCATTGCGTTTTTGGGGGTGGTGGTGGGGGGTATCGTGATTTGTATGTTTCTTCCTATCTTTAAGATGTCTTCTGCGATTACGGGGCAAGCATAGTGAGTATTTGCTCTACTTATTGTTATTTTTGATTAGTTATTGATAGGATTATTTATTTAAAATTTATTCTATTCAAGTATTGACAAAATTAGAGCCTCATGCTAAGCTCTGAGTAGTTAAGTAGGTAGTAGATCTTTGACAGCTAGAGGTTGGAGCACAGGTTTAGAGAATCGCTTGACATGCTATCATAGGATACCATCTCATTCTCTCCTTCGGTGTTAGAGCCTCGAGGTTGTCCGAGTAAACGAGCGAAAGCTCTAACTAAGGAGATAATCCCATGAAGCTGAATCGTAACTCAAAAGGTTTTACCTTGGTCGAAATCATGATCGTGGTGGCCATCATTGGTCTTTTGGCAGCCATCGCGGTTCCTAATTTCGTTCAAGCCAGAACGTCTGCAAGAGCTAGCACATGCGTCAATAACCTCCGCTTGATTGCCGCGGCGAAGGATCAGGCAGCGCTTGAGAACGGTCTTGCCGACACAGCGACTCCAACGACAACCCAACTCTCACCCTACCTCAAATCGGTGGATGCGACAACGGGTCTTCCGGAAGAGCCACAGTCTGGAACTTATACCGTGGGCGCAGTCAGTGTTACCCCTACTTGCAGTGTCGGTGGTGGTCACGCGATCAACCTATAATTTAGGCTGATAATAGAACCCTCTCACTCTTTACCGGGTGAGAGGGTTTTTTTATTATGGATAAAAATCGCTACCCTTTTTGGGCACTAGCCCTTCTTTTAATCACAATCGTCTCCCTTCTTTACAGTGTATCGTTGGGGCATAATTTTTATTTTGATGAAGAAAACATTATCCTTAAAAATCCCACGATCCGTAGTTTTAAGTTAATCCCCGAGATATTCAAGCACGGTTATTTCTATTTTCATGGGCAGGGGGCTGCCAACTGGAACGAGTATTATCGACCGTTTACATCGATCACTTATACGGTGGATTACTTTTTCTGGGGAGTCAACCCGATGGGGTACAACCTCACAAATTTGTTCTTCCATCTGCTTTTGTGCGTTCTTTTCTTCCGTTTTCTTGAAAAGCTTTTGGATCACCGGCTAGCCGCATTTTTGGCGGCGCTCCTTTATAGCGTTCACACAATTCATACGGAGGCTGTGACTTATACCGCTAGCCGAGGCGACACTTTGGGGATTGTCTTAATGCTTTCGGCGATGCTGGTTTACTTAAACGGAAGAACGCTGATCGCGCTTTGTTTTTATTTCTTGGCTCTTTTTTCGAAAGAAACAATGATGCTCTTACCTTTTTATATTCTGGCACTAGACCTTGGTTTTGTTAAAAGCTCTCGTAAAGATCTCGCACGCAGAGCCCTCCCGTTTTTTGCTCTGATGATTCTTTTTTGGTTTTATCGTAAATTTTGGTGCCCGATTCCCTTCGCTCCTTTTGAGGGTGACCTGAAGGGGATGCTTCTTCGGATGCTGGGGATGGGGGATGGAATCTTACAATATCTGAGGGCTCTTTTAGCTCCAGAATATTTTAGACCTTTTTCCGATGTTCCGGAGCTCTATGATTTTTCAGATCCCCTGATTTGGACGGCAGTCACTGTCGGGGCTCTGCTTCTGGCAGGATGGCTTTTTACTCTTCGGCGGATGAGCTTAGGTTTTATCGGGATGAGCATTCTTCTGATGGGGCTTGCACCTCATTTTCAAATCCTAAAAGTGTATCCCAAGTGGGCCGAGCACTACATCTGCATTTCAGCCTTGGGCTTATTTCTGCTTCTAGGAATTTTGATTCGTCAGATTTTTTTAGGACCCAAAAAGTTGCGGTGGATTCTGCTCTTGGGTGTCTACCTGCCTTTTTTATTTATGATTTCTTTTCGCACCTGGCAAAGAAATGAAACCTACAATGATCCTGAGCGCTACTATTTTCTTCTATCGCAGACGGACACCCCCTATCGATTTTATGGTTATCAGCAAATGGCCCGAGCCGCTCTGGAGCGAGAGGAAGTGGATTTGGCGGGGGTCTATCTTGAGGTCGCGCTAGCACAGGAGTTTCGATCGGAGTATACGCATGAGCTCAAAGGTCATTATTTTTTAAAGAAGGATCGGCCCAAAGAGGCGCTTCATGAATTTCGATTGGCTTATTACTACAGTTCTAAAAGCTTAAGGCAGCTTCAGTTCATCGGATCTACGCTCATTGAGCTTGGGCGTTATCGGGACGCAATCAAGATCTTTCTGATCATGAAGCAAGTGGATCCCGGTGCGGTGGCGCCTTACACGCAGATGATGACAGCCTATGAGCTTTTAAACGAGCCTGCATCTGTGCACCAGTGGTCCCGGGCGGGGCTTGAGGCGTTCCGGTCTCATCACGGTTTTAAAGTCTCGCTTCAGATGGCATTGGCTAAATTTTATTATCGCAGCGAGCAGTGGGATTTAGCCCGAAAGGTTTTGGGAGGGATACTTGCCGCCTCGGAAAAGAGACCGCCCTCAGGAAACACCGACCTGGCGCGTTTTTTTCTTGGAAAAATCGAGACCACGGATTTTGTTCGGCTTGTGGAAATCAAGTACCCTTATTATCAAAGTCTTTTGCCCAGCTATCTAGTGATGAGAGAAGTTTTACAAGATCATCCGCAGGAGGTTAGAAGTCAGTTGAAGAAGAATCACCAAAAACTAGCAAAGCTCTCCAAAAAATACCCCCTAGTGAAGCGTGAGCTTCGAGTGGCGCAGAGATTCCTTGCTTCCTAAATCAAAGGTCGGTTTTTTTGCCTCCACAGGTCTTCTAGCGTTTTATTTAGCCATCATTGTATTTGCTTCTTATCATCATGAAATTTGGCGGGATGAGGGACGGGCCCTGGGAATTGCGATGGATTCTGCCAACACGGTGGAGTTATTCAAAAACCTTAAAAATGAGGGCCATCCTTTTATTTGGCATGCCCTGCTTCAAGCGGGGCACCGTCTGACCGGGCAGGCAGTGGTTCTCAAAGGGATCAGCCTTCTCGTTGCTTTTTTGGCGGTGACTCTCTTTGTTTTTTGTTCCCCATTCCGCTGGTGGCAGAAAGCACTTTTTATTTTTGGATTTTTTCCTCTCTATGAATATTCCGTCGTTTGTCGCAACTACGGGATCAGCCTACTGGCTTTGTTCGGACTCTGCGCGGTGTATCCCAAGCGCTTTGAAAGGCCGATGTTATTCGGGGGGATTCTTTTTTTTCTGGCCAACACCAACGCACACTCGATGATTATTTCTGCTATTTTTCTTGGGGTTTTTATCCTGGAATTTCCCAAGTTTTTAAAAAAAGGATGGATCGGGGCGGGGCTGGCGTTCGCAGGAATATTATTGGCAGCGGCTCAGATGCTTCCGGAGACTTCCAACCATTTTTCAAGCCTTCATAAATTAACCACAAGCTCTATTTTAAAAGCTGCCGCCGCATCTTTTATCAGGCCCTGGTCCTATTTTTCTTCTGCTTTTTCTTTTCCGAGCCCGTGGATTGCGGGAGGGGTTCTTTATGGAGCGTGTTTCTTCTTGTTTCGTCGACCCAAGCTTTTAGGAATTTGGGTTGCTGCTATTTTTTCATTAAGCCTTTTTATTATTTTGATTTATCCGGCAGCGATTCGTCATCAGGGCTTACTTTATCTTTTGCTCATCGCTCTTTTTTGGATTTTGAAGCAAGAATCGGCCCAAGACTCAAAGATTTTTTCTATTTTTATCGGATTTCTTTTGATCAGCCAAGTGTGGATGGGGGTGAAGGCGGTTTCGGCGGATGTCAGGGGAGAGTATTCTTGCAGTCGACGAGCCGCTGATTTTATCCGTCAAAATCCCTCGATGAATAATGCGGCGTTGATTGCTGAGCCGGACTATCTGGTGGAATCGATGAATTACTATTTACCGGAGCATCCGATTTATCTCCCTCGAGAAGGAAAATGGGGGAGAAAGGTCAGCTTCACCGGACAAAATAAAGACCGACTAGGCTTAAAAGAGGTTCTTGATTTGGCAGAAGCGATCAGCGAGCAGGCGGGGAGGCCAACTCTTTTACTGACGGGCCATCCTTTATCTCTAAAGGCCGCACCCTTTGAGATGGCGGACCGCTGGAGGAAAACTTTTTTTTGTTCACGACGCCAGTTGCTTCGAATGCAGTCCATGACACGACGTTTCAGGCATTTTCGAGGATCCATCACCCAGGAAGGCTACTCCGTTTACTTTTTGGACCCAAAGCGTAAGCAGTAATAATCCTGACAGTTCTAGGGTGCTGCGGGAACAACCTCCCCTTTTTCTACGTTCCGGCCGGTCTTCCTCATTCG
>CAZCDB010000030.1:0-3513 GCA_964497635.1 uncultured Planctomycetia bacterium
GAGATCTTAAGAGACCTGCGCTTGTCCAAATTTGACTGCTTGGTGGGGATCAACCTGCTTCGCGAAGGCATTGATCTGCCTGAAGTGTCACTGGTCGCCGTGATCGACGCGGACAAGGAAGGTTTTTTGCGAAGCCAAACATCGCTTGTGCAGATCGCGGGTCGCGCCGCACGCCATGTCAACGGGCATGTGATTTTTTACGCGGATCAGGTGACGGACTCCATGCAAAAAACCATCCACGAGACTTCCCGCCGCAGAAAAAAGCAGATGGAGTATAATAAAGCTCATGGGATCACCCCGACCAGCATCAAAAAAGAAATCCGTGATGGGATCGAGGCAATCAAAAAAGCAAGGGAGATTGTGCAGGAAGCCAGTGGGGTGGCCGATGAAAACGCGGATATTTTTCAGGTTTTAAGCGATCTGGAGAAGGAGATGGAAGAGGCGGCCAGCGCTCTTGATTTTGAAAAGGCGATCCGCCTCCGTGATGAAATCAAAAAGATTCACTCTGGTTTTGAGAAAGAAAAACCGGTAAAGAAGAAAAAAAGATGAAAACCAAAAAAGATCCTGTCCTTCATTTTCTAAAAGAAGCCTGCGGAAAAGCCGTCTCCGGGGAAGAAATTTCACAAAAACTGGGTGTTACGCGCGCTTGGGTGTGGAAAGAAATTCAAACCTTGCGAGAGCTGGGGTATGAGATTGAAGCACAGCCGCATTCAGGCTACAAGCTCATCCAGTCGCCAGACCGACTTTTTGCGGATGAGATCTCCGAGGACCTTGGCACCCAGTTTATGGGGCAGACTATTTTTTCTTATGAAGAACTGGACTCGACCAACGACACTGTTTTTCGCATGGGCGAGGAAGGGGTTGCGGAGGGGGCAACGGTTTTTTCGGAGTATCAGAAAAAGGGTCGGGGTCGTTTGGGGCGTACTTGGGAAGCGCCCAAAGGGAAAAATATCCTGTTTTCTTATCTTTTGCGCCCTGCTTTAAGCCCTTCCCAAGTTTCTCGCATCACGCTGGTGGCGGGAGTTTCGGTGGTGAGAGCTTGCCGGCAATTGACGGGCAGACCCATCGGAATTAAGTGGCCCAACGATATTTATTTTGGAGATAAAAAAATCGGCGGGATTTTGACGGAGATGAGCGCCGAGTCGGATCGGATCAAATTTGTCGTCGTGGGGGTGGGGATCAACGCCAATGCCCCCGAGAGTGAGTTGCCGGCAGGAGCCACTTCACTCAGCCAGATCCTAGGCCATCCAATCCCCCGAGTTCTTTTTTGTCAAAATTTATTGCGCGAGATCGAGAAGGATATGCTCCGCTTTCGTGAGAGCAATTTTGAAGACATCGCTTCGGAGTGGGAGAGCTACTCCGTGACCACAGGCCAGCGGATTGTCGCAACCCTTCTGGATCGGCGAATCGAAGGGCAGGCAACGGGCATTGACGCGGAGGGGGCGCTTTGGATTCGCAAAGACAACGGGCTGCAGGAGAGGATTCTCTCAGGGGACGTTCAACATGTGAGGCCTTTGATATGACACCCAAAGTTCTTCTGGTGGATATTGGAAATACCAGTGCGCATTTTGCTCTCTGTGCCAACGGCGCCTCTTTTGGGAAAGAAGCTCGTATTCGCACAAGCGAAATCGCCTCCACGGCTAAAAAAATAATTTCAAAAAAATATTTGACCCAAAAGAAATCTTTAGTTGTGGTGGCCGCCAGTGTAGTGCCTGAAGCCACGAAGGCCTTGCAACAAGTGGTCCGGGATCAGCTGAAGCTACCGTTTTATGTTGTCGGACGTGATTTTGAGGTGCCTGTGGTTAACCGCTACAAAAAACCAAAACAGGTCGGAATCGACCGTCTTTTAAACGCCTGTGCGGGTTATAAAACCCACGGAGGTCCTCTCATCATCATCGATTTTGGGACCGCGATTACTTTTGATCTTGTTTCCAAAAAAGGGGAGTATTTGGGGGGTGTCATTGCCCCGGGCATCGAGATCGCCCTGGAGGCTCTTTACCAAAAGACAGCTCTTTTGCCAAAAATAAGGCTGACGCATCCGCGGTCGCTGGTAGGCCGTGACACCACGGAGAGTATCCGGGTAGGGTGTAGCTATGGGATCGGGGGTCTTTGCGACCGGATTGTGGAAGAAGTTCGTAGGCATTGTTTGCCCGGGGCTCAGGTAGTCGCGACAGGTGGCTACGCCCACTTTATGCGTCGATATTGCAAAATAAAGTTTGTTGTAGACCCCCCACTGGTTTTAAGAGGTATCTTGAAGAG
Organism: uncultured Planctomycetia bacterium; assembly: GCA_964497635.1. Lineage (GTDB taxonomy): Bacteria > Omnitrophota > Gorgyraeia > 2-02-FULL-51-18 > 2-02-FULL-51-18 > CAMDWQ01. The sequence goes on from CAZCDB010000030.1 coordinate 2,260, forward strand.
CTACCAAACCTTTTTAAAAAAAAGTTGACAAAATCCTGCCCATCCGTAAAATGTCCTAATTGCTAGCACTCATCAACATCGAGTGCTAAAACATTGCAAGTCGAAATCACCTACAAACCCATTAAAAAAGAGGGAGAAAACGATGGAAAAATCAAAAATTCAGCCTTTAGGAGACCGGGTGTTGGTCGAGCCTTTGGAAGCTGAGGAAAGAACCGCTAGCGGGATTGTGATCCCGGACAGCGCCAAAGAAAAGCAGCAAAAGGGCAAAGTCATTGCGATTGGAAAAGGTCGCGTTGCCGAGGATGGAAAAGTGACTCCGCTGGAAGTCAAAGTCAATGATCAGGTGCTTTTTGGCCGCTATTCCGGCACCGAAGTCAAAGTCGCAGGCTCTGAATACCTCATCATCAAAGAAGAGGATATTCTGGGGATCATTCGCTAACCAACCAAAATTTAAACTTAAACTAAGGAGTTTGTCATGGCAAAGCAATTACAGTACAGCGAGGAAGCGCGTCGCTCGATTTTGAGCGGTGTTGAGCAGCTGGCTCGCGCAGTCAAAGTGACATTGGGGCCCAAAGGCCGCAATGTTTGCATCGACAAGAAGTTTGGTTCCCCCACCATCACCAAAGACGGTGTGACGGTTGCCAAAGAAATCGAATTGAAAGATCCCTACGCCAATATGGGCGCAGAGATGGTCAAAGAAGTTGCCTCCAAAACCAGCGACAACGCCGGAGATGGAACAACCACCGCGACCGTTCTAGCCGAAGCAATTTACCGCGAAGGCTTAAAGAACGTCACTGCTGGTGCCAATCCTATGTCTTTAAAGCGCGGGATTGAGAAGGCAGTCGAGGAGATCGTCGCTCAGCTTAAAAAAATGTCGAAACCCATCAAAGGCAAGAAAGAAATCGCTCAAGTCGCCTCGATTGCTGCCAACAATGACAGCACGATCGGTGACTTGATTGCCGAAGCCATGGAAAAAGTTGGGAAAGACGGCGTCATCACCGTTGAAGAAGCCAAGTCCACTGCCACAACGCTAGAAGTGGTTGAGGGAATGCAGTTTGACCAAGGTTATCTTTCGCCCTACTTTGTGACCAACTCGGATCGCATGGAAGTGGTGCTGGATGATGTTTACATTCTCATTTATGAGAAAAAAATCTCGTCCATGAAAGATCTTTTGCCGGTGCTTGAGAAAGTAGCCAAGAGCGGGAAACCTCTTTTGATTATCTCCGAAGAAACCGATGGCGAAGCTCTTGCGAC